>DASWAC010000313.1:0-7194 GCA_036391335.1 Ktedonobacterales bacterium | reverse complement strand
GGGCGAGTTGCCGAGGTCAAAGTCAGCCGGCGGCAGGCCATGCACCTCACCCAGCAGCAGATAGCCCCGGCGTGCGACGGCGGCGCGCGCGCTGGCGACATCGCGAGCGGCCAGCACTCGTGGCCAGCCTCGCTCGGCCAGCACGGTCAGCGTGGTGGTGGCGCGAATCACATCCACGACGATGCAGGCGGTGGTCGGGCGCGGTGGGAATGGCAGCCCAGGATGACTGAGCGCGACATCCAGGCCCAGCGTGTGCGTCTCGTCAATGCTCATCTTTTCCGCGCCTCCCGCCTCATTGTACCTGCATTGGCGCGAGAGAATCGCCCCCGCGAGTGGAAAGTACCACGGGCTTGGTTGTATGATGAGGCTCGACGCTGCCTTGTCAAGGAAGCTGAGGCATAGCGCATCCCCAAAGGAATGGATGCACACTCGCGGAGGATGACGCACTATGAGTACCGATGACGGCACACCCCGGCAGGTGGCCGTCTCTCGCCTAGCGCTGAGCCGCTGCCGAAGGATGGCCGCGCGCTTGAGGGGGCTCAGGCGAACGCACGGCGCCCTGTGTCACCAGGGCACGCTCAATGTCGCTGACGTGGCGATCCATTACGAGATCGGCGACGGCGGCATCGCGCGGGCGCTCGACATCACCACGCAGCTGCTTCGCCAGTACGAGATCCTCAACATCGGGATCATCGACCGCGAAGCGTGGCTCGTGCTGAGACACGGAGAGCCAGATGCCTGCGACAACGGAAACGCGCTGCCGGTGACACGTCCGGAGGAAGCATCGCTCTCTTTCATCGTGCGCATGGAAGATCCCGATGAGGGGCGCGGTGATCATGCGCTGGACGTGATCGAGGCGATCATCGGCATGTCATGAGGCCGGCAAGGGCGCCTGGCCCCCTATGCATTCTTTCCTATACCAACCCGCTATCCTCCCACACCCTATGCTATACTTGGCCGCCAGAAGGACCGATTTGACGATGCTGGCATCGTCGCGAGATGAGAGGAAGAACCCATGGCCCGGCGTGGCAAGCGCGCGAGTGCGCGCGAAGAGGACTATTACGCTGACTCTCAGGAATATCCCGAGTTTGGTGAAGGCGCGTTTTATGGCGATGAGGATGAGGGACCCGTCCTCGACCCACGCAACTCCCTGGTTGATTCCTCTCAGGTCATCACTGACATCGGCGCCCCACTCTTGTCCTACACCAACACGATGAGCCGCTTCTATCGCAGCCGCAAGCAGCGCCTGAGCCTCGGGCGTCACGTCTGCGCCGTCTGTGGCGAGCGCATCGGGTTTTGGTCCTATGAGTCCCCAGAGGGACAGCGCTCGCACGATGGCTGCTATGAGCGCCTCGCCTGGCAGTGGACCCACCTCTTCGCCCAGCAGCAGCGCATGGCCGCGGCAGGCGAGCTCGACTAGCGTTCTTCTGGCTCGCGCCATGGTACAATACCCGGCGGGACTGCACTGGTAGTCCAATCGTGCCACCACACCGGGCGACGTAACCTCATGTTCAAGAAAATCCTCATCGCCAATCGCGGTGAGATCGCTTTGCGCGTCATTCGCGCCTGCCGCGAGATGGGCGTGCGCACCGTTATCGCGTATTCTGAGGCTGACCGCGACTCACTGCCTGTGCTGCTGGCGGATGAGCGCGTCTGCATCGGTCCCGCGCAGAGCAGCAAGAGCTATCTGCACATCCCCAACATCATCAGCGCAGCCATGGTCACGCACTGCGAGGCTATTCATCCTGGCTATGGCTTCCTCGCGGAAAACCCCAGCTTCGCGCAGATCTGTGGCGACACCCATCTCACCTTCATCGGGCCGCCACCGGAGGCCATGGTCATCATGGGTGACAAGGTCATGGCGCGCGACGCGATGAAGCGCGGCGGCCTGCCGATGCTGCCCGGCACGGAAGTGCTTCGGTCACTCGGTGAGGGGGAAGAAGCCGCCGAGACGATCGGCTTCCCGCTGATGCTCAAGGCCAAGGCAGGCGGCGGCGGGCGCGGCATCCGCCTGGTGAGCTCGCCCGAAGAGTTCGCCTCCGTCTTCACCACCGCGCAGGCCGAGGTCCGTGAGGCCTTCCAGGATGACGGGCTCTATATCGAGAAGTATCTCGGCAAGGCGAAGCATGTCGAAGTGCAGGTCTTCTGCGATAATGATGGAAACGGTGTCTACCTGGGCGAGCGCAACTGCTCGGTGCAGCGACGCCACCAGAAGCTAGTCGAGGAATCGCCCAGTCCGCAGCTCAGCGCTGCCACTCGTGAGGATATGGGCCGCCGCAGTGTCGAGGCTGCTCTCTCCATCGGCTATCGCGGCGCGGGCACGATGGAATTTCTGGTGGATGAGCAGGGCAAGTATTACTTCATGGAGATGAACACCCGCTTGCAGGTGGAGCATCCCGTGACCGAAATGGTGACCAGCACCGATCTGGTGCAGGCGCAGCTGCTCGTCGCGTTTGGTGAGCGGCTGCCCTGGAGGCAGGCCGCGATCACGCCGCGCGGCCACGCCATCGAGTTTCGCATCACGGCCGAAGATCCCGACCTCGACTTCCGACCCTCGACCGGCACGATCACGAATTACCTGCCGTCGAGCGGACCCGGCGTGCGGGTGGATTCACACCTCTACACGGGATATGAGGTGCCGCCGCACTATGACTCGCTGCTGGCGAAGCTCATCGTGTGGGCGCCCACCCGCGACGAGGCGATCGCGCGGGGCAAGCGGGCGCTCGGCGAGTTCGTGGTGGAGGGCGTGCCTACCGTGATCCCCTTCCACCTCAGATTGCTGGACCACCCCGTCTTTAAGGCGGGCGGGGCCTATACCAACTTCGTGGATGATTACAGCGCGGAGCTGCTCAAGCAGGCATGAGCGCGGACCCCCTAGCCAAAGGACTGAGAGATGAGCACACGCGTCGTAGTGACCGGCATCGGGTTGGTCTCGCCGGTAGGCAATGACACCACATCAACCTGGGAGGCCCTGCTCGCGGGGAAATCCGGCGTGGCGCCTATCTCCTATTTCGACACCGCCGACTATGCCACCAAGATCGCCGCCGAGGTGAAAGACTTCGACGTCACTCAGTACATGGACCGCAAGGAGGCCCGGCGCAACGACCGCTTCGTGCACTATGCCATGGGCGCGTCGAAGCAGGCCCTCGCCGATAGCGGGCTGGAGCTGACGGAAGAGCTGAGGGACGACTTCGGGGTAATCATCGGCTCGGGCATCGGTGGCATGAACTCCTGTCAGGACCAGTTCCGCATCCTCTTTGAGAAAGGCCCTGACCGCGTCAGCCCGTTCTACATCACGCAGTTCATCAGCGATATCGCGGCGGGCGTCGTCTCAATGGCGGTGCAGGCGCGTGGCCCCAACTTCGCCACGGTTTCCGCGTGCGCCACCGGCGCGCATGCCATTGGCGAGGCCTCAGAGATGATCCGCCGTGGTGACGCGACGATCATGCTGGCGGGCGGCGCGGAGGCAGGCATCACGCCGCTGGGGGTCGCGGCCTTCTCGCAGATGAAGGCGCTCTCGCGGCGCAACGATGATCCCACGGCCGCCAGCCGTCCCTTCGACGCCGAGCGCGATGGCTTCATCATGGGCGATGGCGCGGGCATCCTGCTGCTCGAAGACGAGGGGCACGCGCGCGCACGTGGCGCCCACATCTATGCCGAGCTGGTAGGCTATGCCGGGAACGCCGACGCCTATCACATCACCGAGCCTGCGCCGGGAGGCGAGGGCCTGGCCCGCTGCATGCGGCGCGCGCTGGAAAAGGCGAAGCTGACCCCCGCGGATGTCTCGTATATCAACGCGCACGGCACCTCGACCTATTTCAACGACAAGAACGAGACCGCCGCGATACACACCGTGTTTGGCGACAGCGCCAAGAAGACGCCCGTGAGCTCGACGAAGTCAATGACGGGGCATATGCTCGGCGCGGCAGGTGGCCTGGAGGCAGCGGTGAGCGTGCTGAGCATCACCCACAGCGTCATGCCACCCACGATCAACCTGACACATCTCGACCCTGAGTGCGATCTCGACTATGTGCCGCTCACCGCGCGCGAGGGCAAGGTCAATGTTGCCATGTCAAACTCGATGGGCTTTGGTGGGCACAATGCCGTTCTCATCTTTCGAAAGTTCGCGGGGTAATCATGGCCGACGACACTCCCACGCCGCACAAGCCAGAGCCGCTGAAAAAGGTGGCGCCCGATCAGAGCTCCCTGGTTGACCTTGTCGAAGACCTGGCCGACGCACTCAAAGACAGCGATGTCAGCGAGCTCGATCTGGAGGAGGGCGGCACGCGCATCCTCATCCGCCGCCAGCTCGATCCCGTGGTGGTGGCGCCGCGTGTGATCGCAATGGGCCCTTCCGCCGTGGCCCCCGCCGAGCCTGTCGCGCCGCAAGAGCACACCGTCGCGGTGATCGCCCCGCTGACGGGCATCTTCTATTCCTCCGCGTCGCCCAATGTGCCGCCGTTTGTGGAGGTGGGCGACTCGGTGCAAGCCGGCGCGGTAGTCTGCATCGTCGAGGCGATGAAGGTCTTCAACGAGATCAAGTCAGAGGCGTCGGGCATGGTCACCGAGTTCGTCGCGCAGAATGGCCAGCTCGTGCAGAAGGGGCAGGCGCTCATCCGCCTCAGGCCGGTGTAGGCAATGCCACTTCGTGGAAGACACGTAGTCCGAGGGCCAAAGTCATATGACGTCGCGCCTTGCAGGTGTAGAACCGCGTTCTGCGCTTCTGTCGGGCTCGGTGCTCAGGCGGCTCTTTGTCTCGACCGGGCAATCAATGAAGCGATAAACCAGGTGACAAAAAAGGTGATCACTCCGATAATGAGCGCAACAATAAACGTGTTTGTCTCGAAACCTTGGAGGAACATCGAGGAAAACATGTAGTACGTCGGGATGGCGATAAGGGCTGCGAGGAGCCCGCCGATCGCATATCTCGGATTCATGAGCGTCTGAACTCCTCTTTAGCTGATTAACATCCCCACTTCCCAATGAAACCATGATGGCATCGGCGCCGTCATCAACCACTGGTTGCATTTTGCCTTCACCAGATGGTGGATGTGACCCCTCCACCAGGCGGTGGATGCTTTTTCGCCCTTGGTCTGACCTGCTATACTACAGGGGCTCTTCTCGCCAGGGCAAGCCAGCAGGCGCAGGAAAGTTGGTCGTGATGACGAGCTTCTCGCAGCCAGCAGCGGTACGATCGCTCCACCAGGAGGTGCTGCAGCGGTGGGTGTTGTTTTGGCATAGTGCGTTCTATGTCTCTCTCATCGTCGCCACCGGCTTAGCCCTCACGTTGGGCGCTTCTTCCTGGCAGCACAACTTGGTTCTCTGCGTGCTCTCACTGGTACTGGGAGCCTGGTATATTGGATGTCTCCTCGTCTCGTCGGAGTACTGGCGCGGTCGCGTGCTGCTCACCTGCCTCTATCTGCTGATAGGCTGGATAATCTGGACCGGGCTCATTACCCTCAATCCTATCTATCTCTTCGTCCTCTTCGGTCTCTATCCGCAACTCTTCGTCCTCCTGCGCTACCCCAGCAATATTGTTGGTGCGTGCATCCTGCTCGGGCTTACTCTCTGGAGCCAGGTGGCGGGACAAGGGAATTGGAGTGCGGGCGTGGTCATCCTCTTGAGCTGGCCCGCGGGCGTAGGCGTAGGCTTGTTCATCGAAGCCCTCGCCGCACAGAGTCGTGAGCGTGCACGGCTGATTCATGAGCTTGAGACGACACGCCAGCAATTAGCGCTTGCCGCGCGTCAGGCCGGGATCATGCAGGAGCGCCAGCGGCTCGCGCACGAGATACATGACACTTTTACCCAGGGCCTGAGTAGCATTGTGATGCAGGTCGAAGCGATGGACGCGGCGCTTTCCCCAAACGATACGAAGGGCAGGCAACGTCTATCGCAGGTGGGTCGTATCGCCCGCGAGAACCTGGCGGAGGCACGCCGTCTGCTCTGGGCCCTGCAGCCCGAAGTCTCGGAACGAGCCTCGCTCCCCGAGATGCTGCCGCCACTGGCCCAACGTTGGGCAGAGGAAAGTGGAGTCAGCGTAGGCGTGACAATCACTGGGCAGGCCGCTTCCCTGCGCCCAGAGATTGAAGTGACCCTGCTGCGCGCCACCCAGGAAGCCCTCGCCAATATCCGCAAACATGCACAGGCCAGCTCAGTGGTGCTGACGCTTTCCTATATGGAGGATATCGTGGCACTGGATATTCAGGATGATGGCATTGGCTTTGATCCGCACTGTCTCCCTGCTCCCTTGCTAGGAGAGATGAGCGGCAAATTCGGACTCAAAGGTCTTCGTGAACGAATCGAGCAGCTGGAAGGGACATTCACCCTGGAGAGCACCCCCGGCTTGGGGACGACCATCGCTGTGGCGATGCCTTCTGCGGAAGCTAGCGCACCGTCTGGCGATCTTCGCATCGAGGAGCACGGGTAAATGGGCCGCATTCGTATCGTGATCGCTGATGATCATCCGGTCGTGCGAGCGGGTCTGCACGACCTGCTCAGAAGCCAGCCTGATTTCGAGATCGTGGGCGAGGCGAGTAACGGGGTCGAGGCGGTCACCCTGGTCAATCAAGTGCAGCCGGATGTGGTGCTGATGGACCTGCGCATGACGCTGCTCGATGGGGCCGCGGCCACTGAAGCGATTCGCGCCCGGCAAGCGCATACGGCGGTGCTGGTCCTGACGAGCTATGAGAGCAATGCGGATATTCTGCGTGCCATCGAAGCTGGCGCGATGGGCTACCTGCTCAAAGACGCGCAGAAAGAAGAACTCTTCACCGCTGTGCGCACCGTAGCGCAGGGGAAAGCCGTCTTCGCGCCGACCGTCGCCACTCGCCTGCTCCATCAGGTGCGAAACCCGAGCAGAGAAGCGCTCAGCGCCCGCGAGCTAGAAGTGCTGATGCTGGTTGCGCGCGGGGCCAGTAACAAAGAGATTGCGCGGATGCTCCATCTCTCGGAGGCAACCGTCAAATCCCACTTGCTCCATCTGTTTGCCAAGCTTGCGGTCTCTGACCGGACCGCCGCCGTGACCGCCGCTCTTGAACGAGGCTTGCTGCACCTGGATGCATAGCAACGCAGGTGGAAGCTCGCACGTCGTGCTCTCTTATCTTTCCCAGAATCTTTGATGGGAGTTGGTTGGAAGCCCGAACATACGCGAGTCTTCCCGGATGAGTTCCCTCGCCATCTGTCGGAGCAGGCGGC
>DASWAC010000312.1:0-3457 GCA_036391335.1 Ktedonobacterales bacterium | reverse complement strand
CGCGGCATTGCTGGGGGGCACCGCGTGCGCATTGGCGGTTGTCTCCGCCACAGTGACCGACTGGCTCGACGGCCCGCTCGCGCAGCGACTGGGGCCCACGTGCATCGGTGGCGCGCTGGATATCGAGGGCGATTCCTTGCTGACGCTCGCTGTCGCCCTCGCTGCCGTGAGCTGGGGCGGGCTACCCTGGTGGGTGCTGATCGCGCCGCTGCTGCACTATGTGCGGTCGTGGCGTCGCTGGCGGCTGGGCTGGCTGCCCAAAGGGCATGATCCCTGGTGGGCTATCGGCACCGGCGCATTGCAGATGGGCTTGCTGCTGGGGGCGCTGCTGCCCATCGCGGGTGATGTGCGCGATGCCCTCCTCTCCTGGGCATCCATCCCTATCGGCGCGGCACAGTCGCTCTCCATGCTCGTGCTGACGCGTGAGCTGGTGGTGTCATAGCGCGAGGCGAGCCTCACGAGAAAGGGGGTGGTGGGCATGCGGGTGGCGATTGATATCGGCGGCACGACGACACGCATCGCGCGCGCGCCGGCGGACCGCCCTGCCATCGAGCTGATCGAGCGCATGCCCACGCGAAGCGCCTTCGCGGACGAGATGGTCGCCATCGAGGGTGTGCTGGCCGGGCTGCCCGCTGGCGAGATCAGCGGCATCGGCGTCTCAGTGGGCGCACGGGTAGCGCGTGACGGCTCGCGCGTTGCCGTGGCCCCGAATCTGCGGGACTATGAGGGGCAGCCCCTGGCCGCGCGACTCGCGGAACGCTTCCAGGTTCCCGTGCGACTGGCGCACGACACCATCTGTGGACTGCTGGCCGAGGCGACGTCTGGGGCGCTGCGTGGGGTGGATCGCGCCGCGTATCTCACCGTCTCCACCGGGACCGGTGCGGCGGTCAGGCTCGGCCGGGATGGCGCGCACGTGCATCTCTCCATCGAGTTTGGGCACCAGCTGCTCGCGGGGAACACGCTGCCCTGTCTGTGCGGGCAGATCGGCTGCGTCGAGACACTGACCGGTGGCAGGCAGCTCGCCGCTCGCTATGGCCGCGAGGTGGAGGCCATAGACGATCCGCGCATGTGGGGCGAGATAGTGGACGCGCTAGCCATTGGCATCGTGAATCTCGGCTGGCTGACACGGGTCGAGCGGGTGGCGCTGGGCGGCGGCATCGCGTTGGGGTCGCGCCTGCTGCGTGAGCGGCTGCCGGCCCGAATGGCGGCGCTGCGCGTGGGCGAGTCGCCACTCGAGCTGGTGTGGTCCGCCCTGGGCGAGCGGGCGCCTCTGCTTGGCGCGCTGGCGCTGCTCGATACCGCCGAGAGTGGCATCCTGCACTGAGGCGTGGCCTACCGCCCCGCGAAAAGAGCCTTGGCCTCGGCAAACCCGTAGAAATCGCGACTGATAGCCTCATAGGTGCCGGTCTCGCGCAGCTCGTGGGCAATCTTGGCCACCAGTCCCATGGTGGCGACCATCGCGCTATCGCCGATGCTCACACGCCTGACCCCCAGCCTGAAAAGCTCCGGCGCGGGCAGCGAGCCAGGGACGGCTAGCACATTGATGGGGCCTGGGATCTCACGCGCCAGTGTCTCGATGGTCGGCGTGTCTATCACCAGCGGTACGAAGACGCAATCCGCGCCTGCCGCGAGGTACGCCTTACCCCGCTCGATCGTCTCGTCCAGCTGCGCCCGCCCCTCACCCACGCGAGCGAGGAAGGTGTCAACTCGCGCATTGATGACCAGAGGCAGCCCCGCGCGCGCGGCGGCTTCACGCGCGGCGGCGATGCGCGCCACCTGTTCGACCGGCGCCCGCAGTGGATGGTCTGGCTGCCGGGTAGAGTCCTCCAGATTGATGCCGACCGCGCCCGTGGCGATCACCTGCTCGACGGTGCGTGCCACGTCGCCCGGCATGGGACCGTAACCGGCCTCGATGTCAGCCGTCACCGGGATATCCACGGCCGCGACGATGCGCGCCACCGCTGCGATCATCAGCGAAGGGTTGATCCGCTCGCCGTCGAGCACGCCATGAGCATAGGCGATGCCCGCGCTGGTGGTGGCGAGCGCGGGAAACCCCGCTGCCTCGAAGAGGCGGGCGCTGGCGGCGTCCCACGCGTTCGGCAGCAGGAGCGATGAGCCAGGCCGGTGGAGGCTGAGCAGCGCCTCGGCTTTCTCATGATGTGTCATGGTCATCGAGCTTCTCCATTCAGGCAATGCTGTCCACGGGGGGCAGCATCACTCCCTGGACCAGGATGTCGCGCTCACGTCAGCGAGCATGCCACATACGGCGCGCGAGGTCTGGCATGTTTCGGCCATCACCACAGCGCGAGCGGTTGGACGGCTGCGATTAGCCTTCCAGCCACTCGGTGATGAATGTGCCGTTGGTGTGGATGTCGATCTGCCGCAGGTGACCCTCGCCAGAGCTCACGAACGCATGCGGCGTGTTCGCCAATGCGACGGCGATCTGCCCCGCGCTGAGCTCGGCCACCTCAGCGCCCACCGTGAAGGTGGCGTGACCTTCCAGCACGACAAACACCTCAGCGTAGGGATGCTGATGCAAGCGGGGTCCCTCACCAGGGGCGGCGTCCACCCAGATGAAGCTGATCGGGGGATTGCCGTGGCGCTGGCCCACGAACTCGCCTTCAGGCAGGTCGCGCGCGTTGAGGATGATCGGCGCGATCGTGTCCTCATCCTCGTGAGGCAGCCACGAGCCACCCTCTTCGAGGTCCTCTTGAATCACCCGATCATTCGGGTGAATGCCGAGCACCTGCAGGCGGCCGGCGCCCACAGTGGCGAACTTATGCGGCGTGTCGGCTGGCGCGACCGCGATCTGCCCCGCCGTGAGCGTGACGACGTGCGAGCCAATGGTGAAGGTCGCGTCGCCTTCGAGCATGACGAAGGTCTCGATATAGGGATGGCGATGCAGGCTCGCTCCGCCGGCGCCATCAGGCAGGCTGCTCCAGAAGAAAGAGACGTTTGCGCCACCGTGGGCATAGCCCTCGAACTTGGCCGTTTCCGCCGTCGGGGAAATTCTCAGCGCGTCTCGGTGGATGATGGGTGCTGTCATGGCGTCCTCCCTCTCTTGAGAGCTATTCCGCGCAGGCGCCACGTGCCTGGCAATCGCCTATAGAATCATGCAGCGCTCAGAGCGCCTTTGAAAGCTAACCCTCTCGGCACTGAAGTGGTGAGGAGGGCCCAAAGGCCAGCGGTGTGAGCTGTTCTCAGTGCGCGGCGGGCGTGTAGTGGCCTGGCTCGTCGCGGAAGCCAAGGCCGAAGCGATTCCACGCGTTGATCGTCGCCACGAGCAGGGTCAGATTGGCCAGCTCGGCGTCGGTGAAGTGTGGGCGCACCTGCGCGAAGACCTTGTCGGGCACATGATCGCTCGAGAGCAGTGTCAGCTTCTCCGTCCACAGCAGGGCGGCGCGCTCGCGCTCGGTGTAACAGGGCATCTCGTGCCACACGGAGACGCCATAGACGC
>DASWAC010000311.1:0-5801 GCA_036391335.1 Ktedonobacterales bacterium | reverse complement strand
TGTCGCGACGCACCAACCAGATCAAAGAGATCGTCCGGCTGGGCGCGGCCCTGCGCCCCGATATGAGTCTGCACGCGATCATCGCGCAGGTGATCACATCGATCAATCGCACCATCGGCTTTCAGGTGGCCGCACTCAACCTCGTCTCGCCAGAGAGCGATGTGGTCGAGATTGCCGCCACCGCCGGGGTCTCGCCCGAGCAAGAGGCCGCGCTCAAGGCTGACCCGCCACAGGTGCGCCGCCTCAAAGGTCTGATGCGCGAGGAGTTTCGCCACAGCAACTCTTACTTCATTGACCATACACACCTGCACCTGCACCAGGATATGCATGGCATCACCGTTCAGCAGCCACAGACAAGATCGAGCGATGCGTGGCATCCGGATGACGTGCTGCTGGTGCCCCTGATGAGCCCTCGCGACGGCCGCATGTTCGCTATCCTCTCGCTCGATGCGCCCGCCGATGGCAAGATTCCGTCATCTGAGACCATTGACATCATCGAGCTCTTTGCTGGCGAGGCTGCCCACGCGATCGAGACCGCCCGCATGTTCCAGGAGCGAGAGCGCGAGCGGATGGCCTTGCGCTCCGGCCTGCGTGAGCTGCTCGAGCACATCCGCCAGGTGCGGCAGGGGGACCTCAGTGGGCGCTCGCAGGGGCGTGGTGACTTGCTCGGCCCGCTGAGTCAGGCGCTCAACGAGGTGCTCAACACGCATACCCAGATCCTCGACGAGGTGCGCCACTCGGCGCAAGTGGTGGAGCTCTCCGCCAGCGAGACACGCGCCACTGCCGCCTTCCTCGCCACTGCCGCCCAGCAGCAGGCGCTGCAGACACTCGGCGCATCCGGCAGCATCGACACGATGGCCCATCACCTGCGCGCCATCGAGGAGACCGCGCTCAGCGCCTCGCAGGTCGCCGCCGAGTGGTCGCAGATGACCAATGTGGGCTTTCTCGCCGCGAGTGAGGCCGCGCAGGGAATGCAGCACGTGCGCGATATGGTGCTGGAATCCGCTCACAAGATCAAGCGGCTGGGCGAGCGGGCGCAAGAGATCGAGCAGAGCGTGCGCGTCGTGGCGGATATCGCCAACCGGACCAATGTGTTGGCTCTCAACGCGTCCATCGCCTCAGCCCGCGGCAACAACAGCCAGGACGAGCTCGACCACATCGTGCGGGAGATTCGCGCGCTGGCCGGTGGCAGTGGCGACGCGGCGCACGATATCGCCGATCGGGTGGAGCAGATGCGGCACGATACACGCGAGGCCGTGGCGAGCATCGAGCGTGGCACCGAGGAATCGCTGCGTCAGGCGAGCCGGGCGGCGGACGCCAGCGGCGCTCTGCACCAGATGCACAGCGCGAACGAATCGCTGCGCGCCGCGATCGCCCAGGTGGCCGAGACCGCGACCCAGCTGGCACGTGAGGCCAGCGGCATCGCCTATGACATCTCGGATATCGCCCGGGGCAGTGTGACGATGCGTGAGCGCATGGACCACATGCGAGAAGCCATGAACCTGCTGGTCACGCTGGCCGAGGCCATGCGCGGCAAGATCAGCCTCTTTCACCTTGGCACGCTCAGTGACCTGGAGCCTGCCATCGCGACCAGGTCATACCCCGGCTCGGGGGCATCATCGCCTAGCCAGCCGGAGATATCCACGAGCGGCTCACATCCCCCCGTCAGCAGGGGGCTCACCAGTCCACGGCTGGCGCCATTGCCAGACGCGATCGAGGCCGCCATGAGCGCGGATGATGGCGGTGAGCCCGCCGCAGGGGAAGGCGCGCCGCACGACCCAGCGCGTCCACCCGTGCAGTCAGGAGAATAGACTAGCTCGCGCTTTTGAGCGAGGCCGAGCCAATAGATGCCAATGGCCCGATGCCCACGAGGTCGGCGACCGTCGCGCCGAGCGCGGCGGCCAGGCGTTGCACCTCATAGGGCTGTGGCTCGTTGCGTCCCTGCTCGAGATGCGTGATGACATCGCGACGCAATCCGGTCAGGGTGGCGAGCTGACTCAGGCTGAGACCATTCCGTTGGCGGGCCTGGCGTAAACCGCGTAGCTTCATTCGAGGGTCCTCCTCCGCGTTGAGGCGGCGCACATGGAAAGCAAGGCATCATTGCCTGCCCGGTGTGAGAGACTGAAGCAACTTCCCCCACGATTCCGCCAATAGCATACCACACTGCCTTGTGCACGCCCACCAGGGTTCCGGCGTGTGGCGTTCCTTGCGCACACGCCAAAAGAGGGCCCCGCTGTGAGACCCTCTCGGAGAGAGAGACGCTAGCGGGTCTCAGGACCAGGGAAGTGGCAAGCCACCTCATGGCCCGGCTTCTTGGCCTCTAGCGGGGGGCGCACCTCTTTGCAGATGGCCTGCGCACGCCAGCAGCGCGGATGGAACGGGCAGCCGCTCGGTGGGTTCACCGGGCTGGGCACATCGCCGGTCAGGATGATCCGCTTGCGAGAGCGCTCGAGGTCGGGATCTGGTAGCGGGCTAGCCGAGAGCAGCGCGATGGTGTAGGGGTGCATTGGCTCGGCATAGATGTCGTCGCCAGTGGCAAGCTCCATCACCGTGCCGAGATACATCACCGCGACGCGGTTGCTAATGTGCTTGATCGCGGCGAGGTTGTGCGAGATGAAGAGGTAGGTCAGGCCAAGCTGGGTCTGCAGATCGATCAGCAGATTGAGCACCTGCGCCTGAATGGAGACATCGAGCGCCGAGATAGGCTCGTCGGCGACGATGAACTTCGGATTCAAGGCGAGGGCGCGCGCCACGCCGATGCGCTGGCGCTGACCACCGCTGAACTCATGCGGATAGCGGTTCAGGATGTTCGAGCTCATGCCCACCACTTGCAGCAGCTCACGCACACGGGTGTCGATCTGCTGTGGGGTGCCATATTTGAAGTTTTCCAGCGGCTCGGCCACTACGCGCCCCACAGTATAGCGTGGGTCGAGCGCGCTGAAGGGATCCTGGAAGACCATCTGCATGTCTTTGCGGCGCTCGCGCAGGCGATTTGGGGAAAGGGTGGTGAGCTCGTCGCCCTCGAAGTTCACCGTGCCGGCAGTGGGCTTGATGAGCTGCAAGATACCTCGGCCCAGGGTCGACTTGCCACAGCCTGACTCGCCCACCAGGCCCAGCACCTCACCGCGCCGCACCTGCAGGTTGACGCCATCCACCGCCTTGACAGTGGCGACGGTGCGCCCGACGAGGCCACCGCGGATGGGGAAGTGGACCTTGAGGCCGCGCACATCAACGAGGACATTGCCACCGGGTGCGCCGGAATGCTGAGGCTGTGCGGCAGGTGTTGCCATGGGGGGATCCTCCGTATCGCTGTGAATTGCTCGCCGTGAGTTGCTCGCGCGTGCCAGGGTTCGCCAGCCAGACGCCGGCTAGTAGGGATAGAAACAGGCGGCCAGCTGACCGGGGCCCACTTCTTGCAAGGTGGGGGTCTCCACCCGGCAGCGTGGCTGCACCTTGGGGCAGCGTGGCGCGAACGGGCAGCCAGGAGGCAGATCGATCAGGATGGGTGGCCGGCCACCGATGGCGGCGAGCTTTTGCCCGCGCGACTCGTCTGGGCGGGGAACCGCCTTGAGCAGCGCCTGAGTGTAGGGATGCGCGGGCTTGGCAAAGATCGTCCGCGTATCAGTCGCCTCGACGATGCGCCCGGCATACATCACGTGCACGCGGTCGCAGGTGCCCGCCACAACACCCAGGTCGTGGGTCACCAGCAGGGTGGCCGTGTTGAACTCATGGCTGAGCGCGTCGATCAGCTCGAGCACCTGCGCCTGGATGGTGACGTCGAGCGCGGTCGTCGGCTCGTCGGCCATGAGCAGCTCAGGATTACACGAGAGCGCCATGGCGATCATCACGCGCTGGCGCATGCCGCCGCTGAACTCATGTGGGTAGCTCTTGAGGCGGCGGCGCGCCTCGGGAATCTTGACGCGCTCCAGCATCTCCACCGCCCTGTTCGTGGCGGCGCGATCATCCAGCTTGAGGTGGGTCTTGATCGTCTCCGTGAGCTGGTGCCCGATGTTCAGCACGGGATTGAGCGAGGTCATGGGATCCTGGAAGATCATGGCAATCTTGCCGCCACGCACCTTGAGCAGCTCATCATCATCCATGGTCAGTAGGTCGTGCCCCTTGAAGAGCAGCTCACCGCTGACGATCTTGCCGGGATTATCGATGAGGCGCATGACGGACAGGGAGGTCACACTCTTGCCCGAGCCGCTCTCACCCACCAGCGCCAGCTTCTCGCCGGGCTCCAGATAGAACGACACATCCTCAATGGCCTTGACCACCCCCGCACGGGTGAAGAAGTAGGTGCGAAGGTTCTTGATCTCCAGCAGCTTGTCAGCCATGCTTGCCTCGTCTCGTCAGCGATGAGCGCATGCTCAACAATAATTGCGTGCGCGATGAGTGCGCTCGGGGAAATCCCCGCGAAGTTGTTAGATATACGCCCGCCATTGTCTCGGGTTCGAAAGTGCGGCGGGCCGTAATCTGTGCGAAAGGGTTCCCCCCCCACTGCGACTACCCCTAGTCCTTGGTGCGCGGGTCGAACGCATCGCGCACGCCGTCACCAAAGAAGGCGAAACAGAGCACCAGCAAGATAAGGAGAATGGATGGGAAGACGGTCTGATAGGAATACAGGGTGATCTGCGGCAAGCCGTAAGAGATCATCAGGCCCAGGCTGGAGCCCGGCGGGTTCACGCCAAGACCCAGGAAGGAGAGCACCGCTTCATTACCGATGGTGCCGACGAGATTGAGGGTCGCGGCGGTGATCACGATGCTGAAGAGGTTCGGCACGATATGGCCGATGATGATATGGCTGTTGTTCCCACCGACCGTGCGCGACGCCTCGATGAACTGTTGCTCTTTGAGCTGCAAGGTCTGACCGCGCACGAAGCGCGCCATCTGGGGCCAGATGGTGAGACCTAGCACGAGCACCACCACCAGCAGCCGGCCAAGCGTGCCGAACTTCTGCGTCGCGATGCCACCAGGGCCGGCGAGCGAAGCGGCGGCGAGGATGATGAGCAGCAGGCCGGGGAAGGCGAACATGACATCGGTGAACCGGGCCAGCGCATAGTCGATGAAGCCCCCGAAGTAGCCCGCCAGAGTGCCGATGGACAGGCCGAGCGAGATATCAAAGACCTCGACCGCCAGCGCCACCTGGATGGAGGTATTCACCCCCGCCATCAGGCGGGCCAGCATGTCACGGCCCAGCGAGTCGGTGCCAAGGGGGTGGGTCCAGAAGTCAGTGAATGTTGGCGACTTGCTGGCCTGGGCGAAGTCCTGGTAGATGTAGGAGTGATATTGTGCCGGGATCAGCGGGGTGGTGCCAGAGAGGCCGCCCATGATCGTAGGCCCCAAATGGGTGTAGACCAGGGGGAAGAGATAGGAGAACACGATGACAAAGAGGACGACCCCCAGGCTGATCATGGCGCGGCGGTCACGGCCCAGCCGGCGCAGCGACGCCTGGAGTGGCGAGAGCGACTGCCCCTCAGTGATGATCTCGACCCCTCCGGCCGCCAGATCACGCTGAGCCTGAGTGCCATAGCCGGTGGAGGTGGGCACATCGCTGGCCGGGCCGTAGTCTTTGAATGCGCTATCGAATGGCGGAATCCCAGTGCCATAGCCCGATGCGTTGATCGCCTCGAGCTGCGAGGGCACATCCTGGTCGGGGCGTTCGATGGTCATCTCTGTGTGTCCCTTCGTCCTGTCTCTGGATGATGAGTCGCGGCGCCCTAGGCCGTCTT
Source organism: Ktedonobacterales bacterium (assembly GCA_036391335.1). GTDB lineage: Bacteria > Chloroflexota > Ktedonobacteria > Ktedonobacterales > JADMIN01 > DASWAC01. The sequence continues at coordinate 69 of DASWAC010000311.1, read as the reverse complement.
GATACGGGGATCAACGAGGCCATAGACCACATCAGTGACGAGCGTCATCAGTGCCACCGCAGTGGCTAG
>DASWAC010000310.1:0-1976 GCA_036391335.1 Ktedonobacterales bacterium | reverse complement strand
ACCGACGTCAGCAGCGGTTCGTACTCATCCCAGTGCGTCTCCAGCGTCTCGGAGTTCACCCACTCGATGAGGATGTCGACCCCGTGCGCCCAACCGGCATGGTGCAGTGCCTCCACCACCGAAAGATAGGCGTCGTGCAGCTCGACGTACTTGCCCACCAGGGCGATACGCACGGCGGGCTTTTCGGTGGCGATGCGCTCCAACAGCGCGCGCCACTGGCTCAGATCCGCCGCGTGCGCGCCCTCGATGCGCAGCCGCTCGACGATGAAATCGCCCAGCCCGGCGGCTTCCAGCTCCAGCGGCACGCCGTAGATGCTCGCGGCCGTCACCAGCGGGATCACCGCGCGGCGCTCGATGTTACAGAAGAGGGCGATCTTCTCGCGAATCTCATCGCTCACCGGATAGTCTGAGCGGCAGAGGATGATATCCGGCTGGATGCCGGCGCGCAGCAGCTCCTTGACGCTGTGCTGCGTTGGCTTGGTTTTCAGCTCTTTGGTGGCGCCGATGTACGGCAACAGCGTGACATGCAGGTACAGCACTTCGTCGCGCCCGACATCCTTGCGCAACTGGCGAATCGCTTCGAGGAACGGCTCGCCCTCGATGTCGCCCACGGTGCCGCCCACCTCGCAGATGACCACATCCGCGCCGCTATGCTGCGCCAGCAGTTGAATGCGATCCTTGATCTCGTTGGTGATGTGCGGGATCACCTGGATGGTGCCGCCCAGATATTCACCGTGGCGCTCTTTGCCGATCACGGAAGCATAGACCTGGCCGGTGGTGACGTTGCTGGCCTGGCTTGCCGGCTCACCGGTGAAGCGCTCGTAGTGTCCCAGATCCAGGTCGGTCTCGGCGCCGTCGTCGGTGACGAAGACCTCGCCATGCTGGTAAGGCGACATCGTGCCGGGGTCGATGTTGATGTAGGGGTCCAGCTTCATGATCGCCACCGAAAGGCCACGGCTCTTGAGCAGCCGCCCGATCGAGGCGACCGTGATGCCCTTGCCCACCGATGACGCCACACCGCCCGTCACAAACAGGAATTTCGCCATGCCGCACCCCTTTTCGCGCTGAACGCCGCAGCCCGCTTGCCGCCTCTTGCACGGTGATCGCCCGCGCCAACCGTCACTCAATGATTGCCCTGGAACCTATCCCAAAAGAGGAGGGGCCAGGATTCCCGCTTGTAGCGGGCCTAGCCCCTTTCGTTGCGTTGTCACCCCCGATAACTCAGGAGCACCACCTTGGGTTCTGGTGGCAAGCTCGCTCTCGTGATCGTGAGCTTGGGGAGCGGCTCAGTCACCTCCACTCCCATCTCATGACAGAACTTGTCTACCGGGTCGAGCGTGCCCGCAGCCGGTTTCAGCGCGGGCGTCGCGTAGTGCATTGGAATGATCAGCTGCGGCTCGATCTGGCTCACCATCTCCGCCGCGCGTTTGGCGTCCAGTGAGTGGCCGCCGCCCACCGGCAGCAGCAATACATCACAGCCATTGATCTCTTCCTGCGCGCGCGCCTCAAGCGTATGCCCCAGGTCGCCCAGATGGCACACCAGCAGGTCGTCAATATGGTAGAGATAGACCGTATTGCGGCCGAACTGCTCGCCGTGCTCCTCGTCGTGGTAGGTTCCCAGCCCAGTGATCAACACATTGCGGACCTCGTATTCACCTGGTCCGTTGATCACGTACTGCGGTTTGCCGCCGATGCCATGGACGTAGTTATGCCCGGGATGATCGTGGCTGATGGTGATGACGTCGGCGGTGACACGGCCAAGCGAATAGCCGGTGGCGGGAGAGGGGGGGTCGGTGACGAGCGTGACATCTTTGCCACGCATACGGAAACACGAATGACCTAGCCAGGTCAGCTCCATGCGTACGGGCTCCTCACGAGATGGGGCGGGGATCAGCAGTTCTCCCGCATGCTCCCCGCCCTACCAAGTGAATATACCATATGGCGGCCGTTGCCGCAACCGGTCATCAGCGCCAACC
>DASWAC010000309.1:0-1512 GCA_036391335.1 Ktedonobacterales bacterium | reverse complement strand
AAATTGATGCAGGCCCAGGTGGAGGCATTTGAGGCGCGGAGCTATCCTGCTGTGCAGCGCTATCTCAAGGAAGGGGATCGGGCCTATCATCTCGCGCTAGGGCGGCTGGTCGGCCGCAACTTCTCCAGCCTCGCGGACTATTTCGGCCCCCGCAATCTCCCCTTGCTCTACCGGCTCAAGCCGCTGGTGAAGCACTACGATAACGTGAGCCGCTACTTCCATGACCCTCATCTGCGAGCCGCATTCTCATTCCAGAACATGTACCTCGGCCTGAGTCCATTCGATGCCCCAGCGACCTATTCGCTGCTGCAATATACCGAGCTCGTCGGCGGCGTGTGGTTTCCCATTGGGGGACTCTACCGCGTGGTAGAGACGATGGTGTCGCTCGCCGAGGCGCATGGCGCGCGATTCAGCTATCACACGCCGGTCGCGAGCATTTCCGTGGATGGCAGACGAGCCACTGGGGTCACGCTCGCCGATGGCGCCCATCTCGACGCGGACATCGTCATCGCGAATGCCGACCTGCCGTACGTCTATGAGCGACTCTTGCCCAGCACGCGGGACGCTCACCGGATGGAAAAGCTGCACCATACCTCATCAGCTGTCATGTTCTACTGGGGGGTGGACACCACGTACCCGCAGCTGGGAACCCACAATGTCTTCCTGGCAGGCGACTATCGCGGCAGCTTTGAGCGCATCTTCAAAGATCACACCTTGCCCGACGACCCCAGCATCTATGTGCACGCGCCGGCGCGGGTTGACGCGACTGCCGCGCCGCTGGGGCAAGACTCGCTGATGGCGCTGGTCCCCGTGGGTCACCTGGACGCAAAGGCGCGCCAGGACTGGCCCGCATTGCAGGCGCGAGCGCGCGCGGCGGTCCTCTCGCGCCTCTCAGAGATCGCCATGCCCGATCTCGAGCGCCACATCAAGTTCGAGATCAGCCTGACGCCGCAGCACTGGGCCACGATGTATAACCTCGACAAAGGGGCGGCCTTCGGGCTCAGTCATAACTTCACGCAGGTGGGCTACCTCCGCCCCCACAACCGGCACGATCGCTATGGCAACCTCTACTTCGTCGGCAGCAGCACGCACCCTGGCACGGGTCTCCCGCTGGTGCTCATCTCGGCTCGCCTGGCCACCGAGCGGATCCTCGAAGAAGTGGGGGCGCCACTGCGCGCGCCAAGCGCCGCGATCCCCGAGGTCCCGTGGACCTATCAGCCTGCCACTGCCGCCGAAAAGGTGCTCGAACCCGCCTAGGCGCCGGCCCTAGGCGCCCGCTGGGCAGGGCGCGATCGGCACCGTCTGGGGCGACGAGGTGCCCGCTTGTGAAGAGGTCACAGTGATCGATCCATTCCCTTTGATCCCCGAGACGGTGATCGTCCCCGACTGGCCGGCGGACAGGGTGGGATTTTGGGAACTTAGAGTATAGTTGAAAGTGGTGCTGGCCGTCCAATTCATGGTGCCTCCGCCACTATTGGTCACGGTCACGGTCGTGGTCGAACTAGTCTTGCC
>DASWAC010000308.1:0-4483 GCA_036391335.1 Ktedonobacterales bacterium | reverse complement strand
ACCGGCGACCCTGCTCTATCCCATCATCGGGGTCTATTATCATCGCATGTTTGGCCGTGTCCGCCAGCAGGGGTCAAAGGCCCAGCTCGCCTACCTCGCCCTCTTCGGCCTTTTCTTCGCTGGGCTGGCCATTGACCTATGGGTCCACCCTCCGGTCTTCACGCTTGGCCTCGCGGTAATGCTCATCTTCGCGGCCTACTGGTGGGAGCACCGCGAGTTTCGCCTACACTACCTGCTGGTGGGCCTCATCAGCGGGCTCATCAGTCTCGTGCCCCTCGTGGCCCTCCTTGCTAACGGGCAAACCATCGCCACGCTCAACCCGCCCTTTGTGAGCATCTTCAACATCGCCTTTGGGGTGATGTGGCTGCTGCTGTGCGTCGTGGATCACCTGATCCTGCTGCGCTCCTTTGCGCCGGCCGCCCTGGAAAGCCAGGACGCCCATGTTTGAGGAGCTCGCGGGGATAGACCGTCTGGTGCACGAGCCCGCCCGGCTCGCCATCCTCACGGCCCTGGCAAATTGCACCAGCGCCGACTTCCTCTTCTTGCAGCGTCTCATCGGGCTAACGAAGGGGAACCTGTCGAGCCATCTGGCCAAGCTCGAAGAGGCGGGACTGGTCAGCATCGAGAAGTCTTTCGCGGGGAAGGTGCCACATACCAGCGTGCGCATCACCGAGAGCGGGCGCGTGGCAGTCACTCGCCACTGGGAGCAGCTCGAGCGCCTGCGCGCGGGCACCCAAGCCTGGCAGCAGGAAGGCAGTGCGCCAGGCGCTGGCGGATCCGAATAGCAGCCTTTGACACGAAGGAGAGAGGACTGACATGCAAGTGACTCAGCAAGAAGAGCTCACATGGGTGAAGCCCAGCTGGCGCAAGCGAGAGTTCGAGCTGCGCGATGGTGAGCAGGTGATCGCGCGTGAGGCGTGGGGCCGAGGCTATCGCGCCACCGCCGACTGGGCCACCCTGCGCCTCAGGCTCGACACGCATGGCTGGCTCAAGCGGCACACAGTGATCATGCGCGACGACGGCGCGCCCGCCGGCGACTATGCCCATCGGCAAGGCACGCTCACCCTGGCGGATGGACAGGTCTTCCGCTGGCAGAGGCCGGAGAAGCGATCCAGGGATCGCGTCTGGCTGGATGCGGCCGGGAACCGGCTGGTGCGGCTCCATCCCGCGCGCGGGGGCACGACGGTGCGGCCAGAGCAGAGCGCCACGCCGCCGGAGCTGCCGCTCTTGATCGTGGTGGGGCATTACTTGCTGGCGCTGGCCCAGCAGGATGAGGAAGCGGCCACCGTAGGCGCGATCGTCGCGGTGATGGGCGGCGCCTCGTGAGGCCCACCAGGAGGGCTAACGCATGAGTATCGTCGAGCGCGCATTCTATTGGGGACCGCCGAGCCGCAAGCGCATCGCCTGGGCCGGCTGGACGAGCGGGCTGGTGGTGGCGGGTGTCGCGGCGCTGCTGCTGGCGCTGGGGCACGGCGCGACCGTCTTCGTGCTGGCGCTGCTGGGGGTCGGGCTTGCCAACCTCGGCTGGGCCGCGGAGCTCTTCCCACGCTCTCTCACCGCTCTGACCGGATGGATTCGTGTGGCGCGCTGGCTGTGCGCCATCGGCGGGGCCATCCTCGCGATCCTCAGCCTGGCGTGGGGCCTCTCCTTCGGCACGCTCGTCGGGGCCGTCATCGCGGGCGGCGCGCTGGCGCAGGTGCTCGAGTTCGCGCCCGGCGGCCCGGCGAACAAGCCGTAGCTCACCCGCGCGAGGGTCTATCGCCAGCAGTTGCTCGCCAGCCGGCGCGAGAGCGCCTGGGCATGATGCCTGCTTGACAGCCCCAGGTACACTACCCCCAGTAGAGCTGTGGGTCATGCCTGCCCGCTGACCCATCACGTATGCGAGCGAAAGAGCTGCCGGGGTGATGCAGGACTCCCACATCGAGGTCAATCCGCTGACCGGACACAGGCCGGTGATAAAGCTCCCTGGCCCACGCCGTGGCTGGCGATGGGCCTGGCGCGTCGTCATCGCGCTGGCGACGGCGGGGGCGCTCGTGGGCTATCTCTTCACGACGCCAGGGTTCACCCAGTTCCTCCGCTCTCACGAGATATGGGCGCCGGCCCAGAAGGTCACCTTCCTGCACGTCGTCCCCTGGGGAGTGCTGACGGTGGACGGGCGCACAGTCCGCATCGCGGAGAACTCGTCGCTATCCATCGCGCCGGGGCGCCACACGCTTGACTATCAGGCGCCGCCCTTTGCCGAGCTGCGGTGTGTCCTCAGCGTGCCCGCCGCGAACGGCGACACCTGCGGACCGAATCTCTCAGGCGGGCACTTCGACTTTGCGATGTATCCACATGAATTGGCGGCAAAGGAGAAGAACCAGCTGGATCAGGCAGTGTGGCAGATGCTCAGAAGCCTCCGAAGAGCTAGCACAGTGCAGCCAGGTGATCACTTCAGAATGGACCCGAAGTTCGTTGGCGTCGCGGGTGCGGCGTTGCCGGGCTATCTGGAGTACTACGCTGATCATCAGGGGGAATACGACCCCAGGAGTTATGAGCTGTGCACTGCGGGCTGTCCGGTCGCCGGCGAAGTGGAGACGCGGGGATGGGTGATCGAGGTCAAGACGGGCTTGACGTGGACATTTCCCCATCCCTTGAGCGCCAGCGGGGCAACCGCCTGGGTGAGCGGTTACAGTGGGGGCGCTATCGCGATGGCGGTGACCTGGGCGGGCTCGTGGCAGGTCAACCTTCCAGCGCCGAGATACCTCACCTCGCTCGTGTGCGAGGCGGCCATGAACGCGGCGAAAGCCGTCATCGCGCAGCCAAGCGCCGCGACTCGCCATGCCGGCGCCGGGGAATGCCTCCTCTCGCTGCCCTCGCCATCCGATCCGTCAGCTCCACCGCTTCAGCTCTACTTTCACAATGGCGCCATCATGGCTGCCGACAGCTTCACTCACAGGCAAGTCCCGTCGCTGCCCGTGGGGAGCGCCCACGAGCAGGCGGCAGCTCATGCGCTCTTGAGCGCCGGGCCATAGCGGGCCACTAGAAGCTCGGGGTGATGCCGCGGATGACGCCCAGCCCGCCGAGGTAGCGCACCTTGACCGTCTCATCCACATAGACGGCGAACTTGAAATTGCTATCCACGACGGCGAAGTCCACGCCGTAGTAGTCCTGGTTGGTCTCGATCTCGATGCCAGGGGGGAGCCGGGAAGGGCATGCTCAGCGGGAGGAAGACCATCATCCCTTGTGGGCAATAGCGATCGAGGATGACGCGAATCTCCTTCCCGGTGGACTTGTTGAGGTAGCGGGTCACGCGGAATTGCGCGGTGAGCTGCCCCTGCTCGGCGCTGTCGGCGGCATCCACCACATAGCGGAGCTGGCCCGCGCCCACGACCAAATTCGTGAGGCGCACGTTGTCGAGCGGGTTGAGCACCAGCACATCGGGATCGCCTGCCGCCTGCATATACATGGCGGCCAGCAGATTATCCACGTCGGCCAGGGCCACCTTCCCCGTGGGGTCCGCAGGCTGGGCCACCTGCGCGCCGAGCGTGGGACCATTCACCAGGCTGGAATTGGCCAGCGCTTGCGCGATGACGCCATCCCACATCAGCACATTGCCAGAGCCATCCACGAACGTCTTCGCCGTGTTGGCAGCGACCGTCGAGAGGGCAGTGCCGGTCGTCGCGGGCGGCGCGCTGAGCGCCAGGGTGAGGATGCCCGGATTCACCTCACCTGATGGCATGATCGTCACCCCGTCGGCCAGCGTGACATTCGCGCCGATGGCGGGCTGTGCCGCGTTGGCGCCCGAGATGCCCGCCTGGAGCCACGCTGCGGCGTCGCCGGGATAGCTGGCGCCTGAGGCGATATAGATGTTGTATTGCGTGGCGTTGGGCACCGTGAAGAGGGTGATGGCCAGCGAAGAGGTCGCGCCGGTGGTGACCACTTTCGTGGCGGCAGAGCCGGTCGTCTCACCCTGGGCATTCTTCGCGGTGACCTTCACCCAGTAGGTGCCCGCCGCGATGGTCCCACCGGTGGTGGCAGCGCTGAGCACGGGCGCGGGCGGCGTCATGAGATAGGCCGAGGCGCCAAGCAGCCAGCGCTCCTCGACCATCTTGAGCTGATAGAGCAGCTCGGCGGCACGACGGGCGCGCACATCGGACTCCAGCGAGCGGCCACGCCACTGCGCCTGGAAGGTCACGCTGTTCATGAGGCCGAGCGTCTGCATGGTGTTCTGCATGTTGGCGACGGCATAGGTGACCTGGCTGGGCAGCGTGCCATCGGCCACCACGCCCCAATTGCGCGCGGTGTCGAAGCTGGTGATGCCCTTCCAGTGAACGATATCTATGCCCTGGCCGCGGCGACGCGGCAGCAGGTTCACCAGGGGCGTGATGACCGGGACGATGACCTTGGCGGGCGCGTCGAGCTCATAGCCGATGAGGCCGCTGCCGGTGGTGATGGCGCGGGTAGTCTCGGCCATGGCGCCGCGCACGAGGGCGACGGTCTC
>DASWAC010000307.1:0-5662 GCA_036391335.1 Ktedonobacterales bacterium | reverse complement strand
GCCGCGGCGCATCCTGGACGGGTGGCGGGGCTCTTTCTCATTGACGGCGCGGCGCCCGTCAATCTCACGGTTAGCCCTGAGGATACGAGGCGCCGCCTCAACACGCCGGCGATGCGCTTCGGGCCACGCCTCATGGATCTGGTTGGCAGAGGATATCGCCTCTCGCCTGAGGAATTCGCCGTGATGGTCATTGACGTAAACGCACGCCGCGAGCAGTTGCCCGCCGCCTACGATGCGCTCGACTGCCCGGTCAACCTGATGATTGCGACGATGTCCGCCGGAAAAGAGGGGGAGCGCGCCGCACGGAACAACGCCATGTGGCGCGCGGGTGCTGAGAAGCTGGCGCACGACCACCCGGAGATCGCCATTCAGTGGATGGACAATCGCACGCACCTCTTCCCGATCAAGGAGCCAGTCACCGTCGCGCGCTCGCTCGATGCGTTTGTCCAGCGGGTGAAGGACAACGGCCAGGGACAGACCCAACAAGGGCCTGCGATGCAGGAAGGGGTCCGTCTCTCGTAGCAGATACGAGCCGCGTGGAACAAACTGGAGTACCTGAATCCGCAGGGGGAGCCGTATTGACGGCTCCCCTATCATGCTGTGTCTGGCGCAAGGACTGAGTCGCGATATGCTGAACCAGAACTCCCTGCCGATCCTGAAGCGCGCAAGGCTGCCACGCAGTGGACATCCTGTTCCGTGTTGATAATGATTGAGTCACTCAGACTGACTCAGGTGTGGTTGTCGTCAAGCTGCCCAAAGAAAACGCCCAGCCCCGAATAATTCAGGACTGAGCGGGTGGAGATGGGGGAGAGTCGAACTCCCCGTCCAAACAGGCGACAAAACCGATATGCTACAGGCGTATCCGGCGCTTTGTGACGCGACACGAACCCCCACCGGCGAGGTTCCGCATCGCCTGCTCGCTGAATCTTGGCGGCGCGTAGCGAGCGTTCACGCCGCCCAGCCTTACTGTGTTATGCCCAGGTCCGGCCCGTGAGGCGAAGGCCGGGTGGACACGCTACACGGGGTTTTAGGCCGCGTATGCGAAAGCAGGCTGCTTGTTGGCAGCTGTTGTTTTGCCAGTGGTTTAACGAGGGTGCATACTGGCACCTCGGCCTGCAAACGACTCCCTCTCCTGCCTGTCGAAACCCGACATCCCCTTGCACCAGAGAATACGTTTCACCTGGCGTGCCAGTTACTATAGCACACGAAATGCCCCCGCGCATGAAGCAAGGAGGGAGTCCTAGCTCGCCAGTGAGCTGGTGGTCCGCGTCGACTCGCTGTGCCCACTCTAGCGGTTGCGGTGCTTCACCACCCGCTGCAGCTCGCGCGCCGTCTCGCGCTCCTTGATGGCTTCGCGCTTGTCATACTGCTTCTTGCCGTGCGCCAGCCCAAGCTCCACCTTGACGTGGTTCCCACTGAAATAGAGCTTCAGCGGCACCAGTGTCTGCCCCTTCGTCTCCACACGCGCCGCCAGCCGGGCAATCTCGCGCTTGTGCAGCAGTAGCTTGCGCGGGCGCAGGGGATCGTGGTTCATATACGTTCCCTGCTCATAGGTGGCGATGTGGACGCCCTCCAGCCAGATGCCACCATCGCGGATGCGCGCGTAGGCCCCGCGCAGCTGCACGTGCCCCGCGCGGATGGATTTGACCTCTGTGCCAGTGAGCACGATGCCCGCTTCGATCTTCTCATCCACGAAATAGTCGTGGTAGGCCTGACGGTTCACCGTCACCACCGTGGTCTCGTCACTCACCGGCACCACTCTTCTCTTGCTGCGCCGGCATGTGCCATGTCTCTGTGGCTCTCGCGGCGCTATCGTCTGTAGGAAAGCATGACATAGAGGTGAAAGGATGCGCCCGGGTCGCGACTCGCCGGCCGCGCAAAGCGCCAGCTCGCATTCTATCCCGCTGGCCACGCGGGCGCAAATCACCCGTGACAGCCGCTGGTCGCTGTCTCGGCTCAGGTGGAGGGATCCATGTTTCTTCGGTTAGGGCACGCCGCCAGTCGCTGGCGCTATCACATTCTGGGCGTGTGGCTCGCGCTGTTGCTGCTCGCGCTTCCCTTCGCTCCACAGGCCGCAGGCAAGCTCAGCCCCGGCGGCTTCACCAGCCCCGACATGGAGTCACAGCGCGCCGCCACGATGTTGGAAAGCGCGCTCCACCTGAATTTCAATAGCCTGTCGGTCATCTTCAGCAGCGAGAAGCTCACTGTGGATGATCCCAGGTATACCACCCAGGCCAATGCTGCCATCGCACGGCTGAGCGCCTTTCCCGAGGTCACCCAAGTCATTAGCTATCAGGTGAACCCCAGCCAGGTCTCGCGCGACCGTCACACAGCCTATACGGTGGCGTTCCTGCGCCAGGGCGCCGACAGCAAGAAGACCATCGTGGCGGACTTCACCCGACGCCTCACACCCCAGCCGGACCTCAAGCTCACCGTCGGCGGTGGCCCGGTCTTCTTCGAGGATACCCAGCTCACCACAGAGGCCGACCTGCGCCGCGCCGAGATGATCGCCTTCCCCTTCGCCCTCATCGCGCTCTTGCTCGTCTTCCGCTCTGTCGTCGCAGCGGCGGTGCCCACGGTCATCGGGGGGGCGAGCGTCGTCCTCTCGCTGGCGCTCCTCTTTGGGCTGGCGAACATCTTCACCGTCTCGATCTTCGCGCTCAACATCACGACCCTCTTCGGGCTCGGCCTGGGGGTGGACTACTCCCTCTTCATGGTCAGCCGCTTCCGCGAGGAGCTGCACCGGCGATCCACCGTCGAGGAGGCGCTGGCCGTCACCATGAATACGGCGGGACGCGCCGTCTTCTTCTCGGGCCTCGCCGTCTCGATCGGCCTGCTCGGGCTCACGCTCTTCCCGCAGAACATGCTGAAATCCATCGGGCTGGGCGGCCTGCTCACCGTCGCTATGGCCGTGCTCGCCGCCGGGACACTGCTGCCAGCGCTGCTCGCGGTCATCGGGGGGCGGGTGAACGCGCTCCCGGTGCGACTGCCCACCTTTGGCCGCACGCCGGCCAGCGAGGAGAACGGCTTCTGGCACCGGCTGGCGATGGGCGTCATGCGTCACCCGTGGGCCACCTTCATCCCTGTGCTGCTGGCGCTGCTCCTGCTAGGCGCGCCATATCTCAGGGTGCGGCTCTCGGCGCCGAACCCCAACATCCTGCCGGCCTCGGCGCAGTCACGCCAGGCGTATGGGATCCTCAGCACGCGCTTCGACCTGGAGGAGCAGACGCCGATCGTGCTGGCGGTGCGCACACACGGGAGCCCGCTGGCGAAGGAGAACCTGCTCGCCCTGGACAAGCTCGTCCGCTCGCTCCAGGCGGATTCGCGGGTGCGCCGGGTCGATAGCCTGGTCACACTGGACCCACGCATCACCCTGGACCAATATATCCTGCTCTATGCGCATCCCGACCTCATCGCCGACCCTTACCTGCAGGGGGTGTTGCCGGTCTATCAGGGGGGCGATGTGACGATGGTGCAGGTCATCAGCAAATACAACCTGCTGGACCAGCACTCGATCGATCTGGTGCAGGCCATCCGCAACACGTCGCCGCCGTCGGGGCTCTCGGTGCTGGTGACGGGTGGCACCGCAGGTGTGGTGGACTACGTGAATACGCTCTACTATGCGTTCCCCATCGCTCTGCTCATCGTCTTCCTCATCACCTTCGTGGTGCTCGCCCTCATGCTGCGCTCCCTGGTGCTCCCCCTCAAGGCGATCCTGATGAATATCCTCTCGATCGCGGCCAGCTATGGCGCGCTGGTCTTCATCTTCCAGGATGGCCACTTCAGCCACCTGCTGAACTTCACGCCGCTGGGCTTCGTGGAGGCGTCGGGCCCCATTCTGATGTTCTGCGCGCTCTTCGGCCTCTCGATGGATTACGAGGTCTTCTTGCTCTCACGCGTGCGCGAGGCGTGGGAGCACACGCACGATAATCGGCTGGCCGTGGCGGCGGGCATGGAGCGCAGCGGGCGCATCATCACCAGCGCGGCGGCCATCGTGATTCTCGTGAGCGCCGCCTTTGCCGCCGCCGATCTCGTCATCGTGAAGGCGCTGGGCGTGGGCATGGCGCTGGCGGTGCTGGTGGATGCGACGCTCATCCGGGGGCTGCTCGTGCCCGCGACAATGCGCCTGCTGGGCGATATCAACTGGTACTGGCCTGCCTGGCTCGACCGCCTGGTGCCCGCGAGGCTTTTCGCGCACGGCGAGGACGAGACTCCCCCGCCAGAGACGCGTGACGCGGAGCCCGCCTCCGTGGGAGGTGACGCATGATCCGCGTGCGCATGGTCGCGCTCGGCGCGCTGGCCGTTCTCGCGCTGCTCGTCTCGGCATGTGGCCTGCCGGGGACCATCCCACAGCGGGGGCGCATCCCCACCGCTGCGCCAGCGCCAACGGCCACCCCACTGCCTCCGCCGCTCTTCCCGCAGGATGAGGCGCCGCACCACAACCTGACCGAGTGGTGGTATTACACGGGCCACTTCGCCGGCAAAGACACGTCGGGCCACCAGCACCAGTACGGCTTCGAGCTGGTCTTCTTCCAGAATCTGCGCGGGCAGGTCCCGCCCTATTACGCCGCCCACTTCGCCATCAGTGATCTCACCCGCGGCGAGTTCCACTACGACCAGCAGGCCGCCCTTACCACCGCGAATACCATCCCTCCGGCGGGCTCGACCAGGGGATTCGACGTCGCGCTAGGCGCCTGGGAGATCAAGGGCCTCGGCGGGCACGACGCGCTGGCCGCAACGCAAGATGGCTATCAAATGAGCCTCAGCCTGAGCGATACGCTGCCGCATCCTGTCCTTCATGGTGGGTCCGGCATCATCACCTATGGCCAGGCGGGCTACTCGTACTACTACTCGCGGCCACGGATGAGCGTGAGTGGCAGCATTGTGGACCACGGCGCGACGGTGCCGGTGAGCGGTCTGGCGTGGATGGACCACCAGTGGGGTGACTTCGTCTCACTGGCCGGCGCGGGCTGGGACTGGTTCAGCATCCAGCTGAGCGACGGCACGTCTGCCATGCTCTACGTCATTCGCGACGCGCAGAAGAAGCCGCTCTCGACCGTTGGCACCTTCATCGCGGCGGATGGCACGGTGAGCGACATCCCCGCTGAGGGCATCCAGCTCAGCGCGACTGGGAGCTGGACGAGTCCGCATACGCAGGGGGTCTATCCCTCCGGCTGGAAGATCAGCCTCCCTGGCATGCAGACATCTCTCACCGAAACCCCTGCCCTGCTCGACCAGGAACTCGACACAGCCCGCAGCACCGGCGTGGCCTATTGGGAGGGCGCCGTCCATGTCTCCGGTACGGCCCATGGCAAAGCGGTCACCGGCCAGGGCTATACCGAGCTGACGGGCTACGCCACGGTGAGGCCCGCGATTGGCACGCCCGCCGCGGGATGAGGCGACTCCACTTAGAGCAATCTACTCAGGAGCTTCCGGCACAGGACCATAGACGCCACCAATGCGTGGCAGGTACCCTATGGACTCTGCGAGGTGTAATGAAGCAGTATTCCAGGCAAAGGCACTGTAGATGGGAACCAATCCCTTCTGCTGGACGATAGCTGTCCACAGAATGGTTGCCGCGGCTCCATGGCCCTGCCGCCGCGCCTCCGATAACGTATTGATACCTAATTCGCAAGCTACGGGTGTTTGCCGCGAGCTATGA
>DASWAC010000306.1:0-4212 GCA_036391335.1 Ktedonobacterales bacterium | reverse complement strand
CGCCCTTCGCGCTCGGCATGGCGGGCGGTGTGCCGCGCACTGCCTGGGGGGTGAACGCGCCGTTTCCGCCACGATAGCGATTGGCAATGGGCAGGCGGCGGTCACGCCCAAACGCGCGTCCGGTGATCTTGACGCCCGGTGCGGCCTGGCGCCGCTTGTACTCGCTGCGGTCCACCATATCCATCACCCGGCGCACCACCGCCGGGTCAAAGCCGCGGCGCACAATCTGCTCGATGCTCATGTCATCTTCGACATACGCCTCCAGGATGGGGTCGAGGATCTCGTAGGGTGGCAGCGAGTCAGCATCCAGCTGGTCGGGTCGCAGCTCCGCCGACGGCGGCTTCGTCAGGGTGCTGGCAGGGATGATCTCACGGCCCTCTTGCTCGTTGTACCACCGCGCGAGGTCATAGACGAATGTCTTGAAGACATCTTTGAGCACCGCATAGCCGCCGGCCATGTCGCCGTAGAGCGTCGCATAGCCAACCGCCATCTCCGACTTGTTCCCCGTCGTCAGCGCGATCGCCCCTGTCGCGTTGGAGAGGCTCATCAGAAAATTGCCGCGGATGCGCGCTTGCAGGTTTTCTTCCGCCAGACCGACCGCGGCGCGGGGGAGATCGCTCATGGCGGGCCTGAGTGTGGCCAGCGCAGCAGAAAATGTCTCCTCGATAGGCACCGTCTGATAGGCGATGCCAAGCCGCTCCGCCAGGTCTCGCGCGTCGTCACGGCTCCCCTGAGACGAATAGCGCGAGGGCATCGAGATGCCTGTCACGTGGTCCGCGCCAGCCGCGGCCACGGCGATGACGACCGTGAGCGCCGAATCAATTCCGCCTGAGAGGGCCACCAGCGCGTCGGTGAAGCCTGACTTGCGCATGTAGTCACCTGTACCCAGGACGAGCGCCTTCCAGGCTTCCTCATGGCGAGTGAGGGGCCGTTCCACCCGCGAGCTCACCCTGGTCGTGGGTGGCTGGCGCGTCGGCTCGGCGGAAATGAGCCGCACGGGCTCAGGCTCCTCACGGAAGCCAAGATGATATTTCCGCCGGCGGGGGTCATGCAGACGCGTGCGCAACACATCATCAATCTCCAGGTCAACCACCAGCAAATCCTCTTCGAATCCCTTCGCGCGCGCGATCAGCTTCCCTTCGCCATTGAAGATCACGCTACTGCCATCGAAGATGAGCTCATCCTGCCCACCGTAGGTGTTGAGATAGGCGAGCATGGCGCCGGTGTCGGCGGCTCGGGTCGCCAGCATGCTCTCGCGCTCGACCTGCTTGCCCACGAAGAAGGGTGACGCGCTGATGTTGAGCAGCAGCTCCGCCCCGGCATAGGCCTGCAGGGTCGCGGGTCCGGTAGGATACCAGATATCCTCACAGATATTGATGCCCACATTGACGCCATCGATGAGCCAGACCGGCGCCTCTGTGCCGTTGGCGAAATAGCGATCCTCGTCGAAGACACCATAATTGGGCAAATAGCGTTTGTGATAGACGCCATGCAGTGTGCCGCCGCGGATGATCGCCGCGGCGTTAAAGAGATCGCTCTCGCGGTCGACAAATCCGGCGACGACGGTCATGCCGGGCCAGTTGAGCGACGCGGCCACCAGCTCGTCGCGGGCGGCCAGGTTATCGCTGATGAACGCGGGCCGCAGCAGCAGGTCCTCCGGTGGATAGCCCGTAATGGCAAGCTCTGGGAAGCAGACGATATTCGCTCCCGCCAGATAGGCGGCGCC
Organism: Ktedonobacterales bacterium; assembly: GCA_036391335.1. Taxonomy (GTDB): domain Bacteria; phylum Chloroflexota; class Ktedonobacteria; order Ktedonobacterales; family JADMIN01; genus DASWAC01. The sequence continues at coordinate 2,486 of DASWAC010000306.1, read as the reverse complement.
TGCGACCTCGCGGATGTGCGCAAGATTGCCCTCGATGGCTCCCACCGCTGAGTTGATCTGTCCCAGTGCGATGCGCAGACGGCGCGGGTCACTCACCTGGCTCGTGTGATGGTCTGCCTGAGTCATTCTGGCGCCTCCATGTCTCTTCACCTGCGCGACATCGTGTCACGATGGATTCTAGCACCGGCCGCATTGCGCCCGCCGGGGTCACCTGCGCTTTATGTCGCCACGATCATTGGCAGCCTCGCGTGCACACTGCGCGCGAAGGTGAGCGCCTCGGCTATCGTGGGGAACGTCCGCAGGGTGATGGTGCGCCCATGGGCAAAGACTGAGACGAAGAATCTGGCGACCTGATCGTCGGCGACGGCAAAGAGGTGGGGGTCCGCGCACTGCACACCCACGTAGCCCTTAAATGCCCGCTGCGGATCGGCCAGTCGCGCGAGGCGGCGACTCTTGCCGGGCGCGACACTACCCGCGTCCACATAGTGTTGCGCGTCGGCATCCCACTCGGCCCGATGAGCCGGCGCCCAGGTGATCGTGAGCACGCGCTAGCCCCCGACCCGCTTCACCTTGTGCCCCCGCGCGCGCAGGTGCGCCTCGATGCGGTCGCGGTGGTCCCCTTGAATCTCGATGATGCCGTCACGCACCGCGCCCCCGCATGCGCACAGCTTCTTGAGCGCCTTGGCCAGCGACTCGATCTCATCCTGCGAGCCGGGCACGCCGGTAATCACCGTGACGGTCTTGCCGCCGCGATTCTTCTTATCGCGAGCGATGCGCACGAAGCCATCAGCCGGACGCTGATTCACTGCCTGCGCGTCGCAGCGACAGTCCGGCTTGGCCTCCCCACACCGACTGCAGACGGGAATACGCCCGATGCCCGTGACATAGACAGGACGACTATTGCTCTGTTGAGGCATAGACAGCGCTCCGCACCCTTGCATTGACAGACGGCATGAACCTTGACATGGCCTTTGCCCGATTGTAGCATTCTCACTGATGTGTGCTCATACCATGGCGTCGCGGCATGCCGCACGCCGCTTTTTTTCGCTCACGGCGCAACACCGTGCCACGCAGGATAACCAAGGAGCGTTTCCCATGGGAGACATCTCACGCGCGAAGGCGGGGAAGGCCGGCAAGCCGGCGGACGCAGGCGCGGCACAGGCGGGGAAAGACGCCAAGCTTGTCGAAGACCTCAGCGACCGGGATGACTATTCACGGTGGTATCTCGACCTCGTCTATAAGACAGAGCTGGCAGATGAGTCACCTGTCCGTGGCTGCATGGTCATCCGGCCCTATGGCTATGCCCTCTGGGAAAACTTCCAGCACGAGCTGGATACGCGCATCAAGGCCACCGGCCACGTCAACGCCTATTTCCCTCTCTTCATCCCCGCCAGCTTCTTGGACCGCGAGGCAGAGCACGTGGAGGGCTTCGCGCCCGAGGTCGCTTGGGTGACTCGCGCCGGTAACGAGGAGCTTACCGAGCCCCTGGTGGTCCGGCCTACCTCAGAGGCCATCATCGGGCACATGTATGCGAAGTGGGTGCAGAGTTACCGCGATCTCCCCTTGCTCTACAACCAGTGGGCCAACGTCGTCCGCTGGGAGAAGCGTACCCGCCCGTTCTTGCGCACGACGGAGTTCCTCTGGCAAGAGGGGCACACCGTACACCGCACCGAGGATGAGGCCGAGACGGAAACGATGCTCATCCTGCGCCAGGTCTATCAGGACTTTCTGGAGAAAGAGCTGGCCATTCCCGTTATCGTGGGGCGTAAGACCGAGAGCGAGAAGTTCGCCGGCGCTCTGCGCACCTATTCGCTCGAAGCGATGATGGGCGACGGTCGTGCCCTCCAGGCCGGGACCTCGCACAATCTGGGGCAGAACTTCGCCAAAGCGTTCGATATCAAGTTCCAGGATGCCGACGGCGTGAGCAAGCTTGCCTGGACGACCAGCTGGGGCGCCAGCACCCGGCTCATTGGCGCGGTCATCATGGCGCATGGCGACGACTCCGGTCTGCGTCTGCCTCCGCGTGTGGCGCCGACCCAGGCCGTCATCGTGCCTATCTGGCGCAAAGAGGAAGAGCGGGTCGCTGTCGAGGCGACGGTCAGCGCTGCCGAGAGCGCGCTGCGTGCCGCGGGTGTCCGTGTGAAGGCCGACTGGCGCGAGGAACGCCCTGGCTTCAAGTTCAGCGATCACGAACTGCGCGGTGTCCCTGTCCGCATCGAGGTGGGTCCCCGCGACGCCGCCGCGAGCCAGGTGGTGCTCGTCCCGCGCACCGACCGCACGGCAAAGCAGATCGTGCCAATCGCTGAGGTGGCTGGCAAGGTCACGGCGTTGCTCGACTCTGTGCAGCAGGCACTCTACGATCAGGCGCTGGCCTTCCGCAAGAGCCGCACCTATCAAGTGACGAGCTACGATGAGTTCCGTACGCTGCTCGGCGATCGTGCTACCATGGGCTTCATCGAGGCCTGGTGGTGCGGTGATCCTGAGTG
>DASWAC010000305.1:0-6481 GCA_036391335.1 Ktedonobacterales bacterium | reverse complement strand
TCGCTGGCGCTCACCGTGCCAACCTATATCATCTCCGCCTTGGTGCTGGGGGCCGTCTCGCGCGACGACCTGTCTGCCGTCACCGAGGCCGTGCGCCAGCGTCGTGCCGCACGGCACGTGGAGGTCGCGGTCGAGGTGATGAATGAGCGCTCTAGTCACGTGGCCGAGCCGGCGCTGGCCCTGGCCACGACCTCATCGCGTGGCTCAGCCATGATCATGGCCGCCGCGCAGCGCGGCGGCTCCGGACCGGTGGCGGCGCTGGATGAGAGCGTGCGCATCCCTACGGGCGCTGGCACTATAGGCCAAGATTCCACTTCGGTGGTCGCGGCGCCGGTGACAAGGCCGCTGAGCCTCCCCGCGAGCAGGCGCCCGGCACGTGGGCTGGCACGATGGCGACTGTTGCCCTCAGCGACGGTCAAGCTGCTCACGAATGGACTCATCGCGCATGTGCCCAGCTTCACCCTGCGCCATGCGTGGTATCGCCACGTGCTCGGCTGGCGGGTGGGGCGCGACACCGCGATTCTCATGGGGCAGCGGGTGCAGATGGCGGGGTGGCGCACCAGTGGGCGCAAGGTGCGCATCGGGGATGACGCGGTCATCAACCACGGCTGCTATCTCTACATCACTGGTGGGCTGGAGATCGGCAGCCACGTCAGCATCTCGACCGGCGCCTGGCTGATGACGGGCACGCATGATATGCGCTCGCCCGATTTTGCCGACGCCTATCTTCCCATCATCATCGAAGATTACGCCTGGATTGGCGCCCGTGCGATGATCCTCGGCGGGGTCACCATTGGCCGGGGTGCTGTCGTCATGGCGGGGGCCGTGGTCAGCCGAGATGTGCCGCCAGGGGTGGTCGTCGGTGGCGTGCCTGCGCGCCCGGTCACGACTCGCGACCTGGACGACCTTTCCTATTCGCTCGCCTACCGGCCACTCTTTGAATAATGGGGCCGCGCCGCACATGATAGCCACACTCACGGATTCATACCGCCGGCTGGAGGCGAGACTGAGGCGCATCCGGCCACCAGCCTTGCTGGCGGGGGCGGTGGCCGCGGGCGTGCTCATCGGCCTCATGCTGAGCCTCATCTCGACAGTGTTGCCCGGCGCGACCGCTCCGCTGGGCACGGTGACCCTTGCGCCAGGAAGCGCGCTGCCCGATGACGCCAGCTGCGCGGCCCGTGTGCATCGCGCCGCCTTCGAGCCACGCCCTGAGAATGGCGCGGCCAACTCGCGCGCGCCGACCAGCGGCGAGCTCGCCGGCCTGACCCAGTGGGGACCCGACAGCGGACTCTCGCCAAAGGCAGATGCCTATCGCGCGCGGATCACCGGGCGCTTCACCGGCACGACAGACGAGATCATCCAGTGGGCGGCCTGCAAATGGGGCTTCGATGTCAACATGGTGCGCGCCCAGGCAGTGCAAGAATCCGCATGGAGGCAGTCCACACGCGGTGATCTGACGAGCGACGTGGGGCTGTGTCCCCCCGGCGCCTGGGATGGCCAGCAGTGCTACCAGAGTTATGGACTCCTGCAGATCAAATATTTCTACTTCGCCAGCGCCTGGCCGATGAGCCGTGATGATACCGCGTTCAATGCTGATTTTGTTCTCGGCGTGATCCGCACCTGCTATGAAGGATGGACGACCTACCTGAGCGAGCGCACGCCGGAGCCCGGCTACGCGCCCTACCATGCTGGCGACCTGCTGGGCTGTTTGGGGCGATGGTTTAGCGGTGGCTGGTATGACCACGGCGCGATCACCTACATCGCGGCGATTCGCGGGCAGCTTGCCCGGCATGCATGGACCAGGCCCGGCTTCTGATGCGCTAAATCGCTGGCGCATTGCGGGTTGCTACCGCTTTAGCACCCACGATGTGACAAGCTGGCAACCCTGCGTCACGTATCATTAGAGATGACTATGCACGCATGCAAGAGGCCCCTTCGTTTTCCCCGATTCTTTCCCTCTCAACGGCGAGATCATCAGGCCATCCGCCCTCAGCGGATTCCCCCACCCCACGTGCCAATGGACGAACGGCACAGGAGCAAACACCATGAGCGCGCAACGTGAGCAAGCCCGGGGCTGGCTCTTCGACTCCTTTCCCCGGTGGCGTGTGCTTGCGCTGGCACTGACCATCGCGGCGCTCGCGCTTGGCGTGCTCGTGGGCCCGTCTTTCGCGGCGGCGGCTGCCCCCAGACAGGCGCTCGCCACCACCAACGCGATCCAGCAGGAGAACAGCTTGCCGGGTGACCCCAGCTGGAACGATTTCGCATCAGACCTCAACCCGCTGACGATCTCAGGCTATGGCTCGAAGATCAGCCTGAATCATGGCGACAGCCTCGACCTCTTCGTGACGACCACCGCGCCCACGTTTACCATCAGCGTCTATCGCACTGGCTGGTACGGCGGCGCGGGCGCACGGCTCATGACGACCCTTGGCCCGTTCACCGGCGTGAAGAACGCGATTCCGAACCCTGACCCGGTGACCGGCATCGTGGTGTGCAACTGGCCCAAGACCACCACCCTGGCCATCCCCTCCACCTGGGTGACTGGCGTCTATCTCGCCCGGCTCGATGCCTCCAGCGGAAACAAGAGCTTCATCTATTTCGTCGTGCGCAACGATGGTGGCACTGAGGGCATCGTGGCACAGACGAGCGTCACGACGTATCAGGCCTATAACACGTATGGCGGCACCAGCCTCTATAACAATCTCACCAACAAAGGCGTCTTCAAGGGCCCACACGCGACCAAGGTCTCCTTTGATCGCCCGTTCAACCCTGGCGACAGCAACGGCGCGGGCCACTATCTATGGTTTGAGTACCCATTCGTACGCTGGGCCGAGTCGCAAGGGCTCGACCTGACCTACATCACCAATGTGGACACCGATACCAATGTCAATCCACTCACTAATCACAAGGTGTTCGTCTCGCTCGGGCACGACGAATATTGGTCGGGTGGCGCGCGCAGCAATCTGGTCGCGGCGATCAATGCGGGGGTGAACGTCGCCTTCTTCTCGGCGAACTCGCTCTACTGGCAGATTCGCTTCGAGCCCAGCGCGTCCGGCGCGCCAAACCGCGTCGAGGTCGGCTACAAAGACTTCGCCACCGACACCACCCCACCGGGCCCCGACCCTCAATGGAACGTGAATAACTCGATCGTGACGGTGAACTGGCGTGATCCGCTGCTCAATAAGCCGGAGAACGGGATCATCGGCATCATGTATGAGGATCAGCTCTCGACGGCCAGTGGCGACTATGTGGTGCAGAATGCCTCGCACTGGATCTATGCCAACACGGGCTTCACGAATGGGAAGGTGATCCCAGGCATCGTCGGCTACGAATATGATGCCGTCTACAATAATGGCTTCACGCCGGCGGGCCTCGTCGTGCTCTCGAACTCGCCAGTCTCGGGCCAGCATAACGGCCCAGACCACGCCAACTCCAGCATCTACACGGCGGCCAGTGGAGCGCGTGTATTCGCGTCGGGCACCATCGAGTGGAGCTATGGACTCGACAACTATGGTGGTCGCACCACCATGAACGCCGGAATCCAGCAGACGACGCTCAATATTCTCTATACCTTCATGGGTCAGACGCCGCCGGTCATCACGCCGACCCCGTCGGGCACTGCCACACCGACGCCAACGACGCCGCCCACTGCCACTGCGACGCTTACCAATACGCCCACGCCAGGCGGCCCCACCCCGACCCCCTCGCCGACCCCGACGCCGCTCCCTGGTGGAGTCTATGCCCAAGATGGCTTTGAGAGCGGCCTGGGCCAGTGGACGACCAGCGGGACCGGCTCCGCGGCGGTCGAGTCTACGGTGGTAAACACCGGCACCCAAGCGCTGAGCCTCACCAACGCGACAGGACAGACCACATCGGCCTCGATCTCGCTCGCTGGGGGAGCGGCAACGCAGGTCTTCACGCGCTTCTATCTGCGTGTGGGCACGGGCGCCGCGACGTCCACGGTGCTCACCGGTCGCGACGCCTCGGGAACCCTCCTCTTCTCCGTCTACTATGACCAGGGGCGCACCGGACTGGACGCCTACATCTGGAATGGCGCTCGCGTGCGCACCGACCTCTATTCGCCGACCGGCGTGATCGCGCCGAACACCTGGTATGCGATCGAGCTGCAAACGACCTATGCCAGCGCGGGGCACACCGAGCTGTGGCTGAATGGCGTCTCGCAGGCTGCGGCCAACGCCGATCTCTCGGGCACTGCCGGGGTCAACAAGGTCGCTGTGGTGAATGAGGTGGCCGGCACGATGTATTACGATGACGTGCGCATCGCGAACGCCTATAGCGGCCCGATCGGTGGCACCGTGCCCACGCCCACTCCGGCCGCGACCGCGACCCCGGCGGCCACCGCGACACCGACGCTCCCGCCAGGCCCCACGCCAACACCACTGCCGGCGGGCACCTATCTCGTTGATGGCTTCGAGAATGGTCTGAGCCACTGGACACCTGGCGGGACTGGAAGCGCCGCCATCCAATCGGCTGTCGTCAACTCTGGCACAGGCGCCCTCGCCTTTACGGACGCTGCCGGCCAGTACGCATATGCCACGGCCACGCTGCAAGGTGCCACGCCGACGTCACTCTTCACCCGCTTCTATGTGCGTGTGGCAGCCGGCACCGGCACGACGACCCTGCTGACCGCGCGCGACGCGAGCAACGTCAACCAATACACCGTGGTCTATGATCAGGGCCGCAACGGCCTGGACATGTATGTCTGGAATGGCGCTCGCGTGCGCTATGACCTCTACACGAACACCAACGTGATCAGCACGAACACCTGGTATAGCGTCGAGGTGCAGACGACTTACACCGCCACCGGCCATGCCCAGATCTGGATCAACGGCATCTCACAAGCCAGTGTTGATGGTGATCTCTCGGGGACGACTGGCGTGAAGCAGCTCATCCTCTTCAACGAGGTCGCGGGGACGGTCTATTTCGACGACATCATCGCCTCCAGCCAATACAACGGTCCTCTCGGTGGCCCGCCGCCGACGCCGACGCCGACCGCGACGCCTGTGCCAGCGGCCACGGCGACACCAACTCCAGCCCCGGCGGCCACCCCGACGGCGACCCCGCTGCCTGCCGGGACGTATCTCGCTGATGGCTTCGAGAATGGTCTGAGCCAGTGGACACCAGGCGGCACTGGCAGCGTGGTCATTCAATCAGCCGTCGTCAACTCTGGCACAGGCGCGCTGGCGCTGACGAATGCCGCCGGGCAATATGCGCTCGCGACGGCGAAGCTCCCGAGTCCCGCGCCCACCACGCTCTACACCCGCTTCTCTGTGCGCATCGCGGCGGGAACGAGCACGACGACCCTGGTCACGGCGCGCGACGCGAATAACGTGAATCAGTACACCGTGGTCTATGACCAGAGCCGCAACGGGCTCGATATCTATATCTGGAACGGCGCTCGTGCTCGCTTCGACCTCTACACAAACACCAACGTGATCTCCACCAACACTTGGTATAGCATTGAGCTGCAAACGACCTACAGCACGACCGGCCACGCCGAGCTGTGGATCAACGGGGTCTCGCAGGTGAGTGTGGATGGCGACCTCTCGGGCACTGCCGGCGTCAGTCAGGTGCTCCTCTTCAATGAAGTGACCGGGACCGTCTATTACGACGATATCCGGATCGCGAATACGCACAGCTGAGGGCGGGCGATCCGCTTCGCGCCTCTCCCCGCAATTTGCCATCGCGATGGCTGCCGGGGAGGGGCGCTGCTCGTGCAGGCGCATACGTGTGAGGCGCACAGAGAATCTCGGCGCGACGCCCCTTCATCTGCCAGGCATGCCGCCTGTGGCCACGCTGATGCACACCAGGGAAGAGAAGATGTATACTGCGGCCTGAGGATAACAGGCTCAGGGCGGTCCGGCCGGTCTAGTTCGGGAGAGAGATGATGAAGGCGCTGGTCAAAAGCGTGGCCGACACCGGCCTGGTGCTCAAGGATGTCCCGGAGCCGTCTGTAGGCATCAACGATCTGCTCATCCGCGTGCTGCGCACCGGCATCTGCGGCACAGATCTCCACATCTATGACTGGGACGCCTGGGCACAGCGCAGTGTGCCGGTCCCGCTGGTGATCGGCCACGAATTCGTTGGCGAGGTGGTCGAGGTCGGCAGCAATGTGAACGACTTCCACCCTGGCGACCTGGTGAGCGGCGAGGGACACCTCGTCTGTGGGCGCTGCCGCAACTGCATGGCTGGCCGGCGTCATCTCTGCGCGCACACGCGGGGCATCGGGGTCAATCGTGATGGTGCCTTCGCCGAATACATCGCGCTGCCGATGACGAACGTCTGGCACCACGCTCCCGGCACCGATCTCGATGTCGCCGCGATCTTCGACCCATTCGGCAATGCCGTCCATACCGCGCTCACCTTCCCAGTGCTCGGCGAGGACGTGCTGATCACCGGCGCCGGGCCGATTGGGCTGATGGCCGCCGCCATCGTCCGCTTCGCCGGAGCCCGCCATGTG
>DASWAC010000304.1:0-3038 GCA_036391335.1 Ktedonobacterales bacterium | reverse complement strand
CTCATGGGCGCTCATCCTCACGGCGAGCCATGACCGCCGTGGCATACAGCGTCTCGTGTCGCATTCCAATGCGGGCTCCGGCATAGGGCTGGCTCAGCGTGAATCGTGCCACTCGGCCCATCGTTCCGCTACGGCGGCCATCATCGGCCCGGAGCCCATGCGGCGGATGTGCTGTGGCGCGAAGCTGGGATTCATGCGCTGGCTGCGGTGGCGCAGGGCGCTGAGCACACCGACATAGGTGCCCATATCTGGCGGGAAGAGGGCGCCGGCCGGCTTGCCATCGCTGGCGGCCTGGGCGAGATAGACGTAGTGCTGAATTCCCGAGTGATACGCTCTCACATCGTTCAAGTCGCTCACCGGGTGGGCGCCCTGTTGGCCCATGATAGCGGCGCTGAGCCCGCCTACGGGCACGATGTGCAAGTGGGCGTGCGGCACGCTCTGTGCGAAGATGCCGTGCTCGAAGATGAGCGCCGGGCGATATACCGTGGCGCAAAACTCGGAAACCTCCGCGAGCAGCGGCGTCAATTCCGCATCGAGGCTGGCGGGCGTCGCTCCGAAGCATGAGTAGTGTGCGCGCGGAACGATGAGCAGGTGGCCCTCGACCAGCGGCGCATTGTCGGCCACCAGCATGAGCTCCGGCGTCTCGGTGAGCACGTGCGTGAAGGTCGCTGGCGCGCAAAATGGGCACGGGCTGTGCGCGGAGAGTGGCTGGTGGCGATCAAATCGCATGCACGGATACCTGTCTCGCTAGTGACCCAGCTGATTACGCAGCGCACCGCCCGATGAGCTTCCTGGCTGCCACGGGGGCAAGTTGGTGATTGGCTCAGCTGGCTGCGCGGCGACTTTCGTGCTGCCGGCGCTATTCGTCGCGCGCGCCGCTGCCGCTTGCTTTAGGCTGACGGCTGGCGAGGGGCCCGCGCCCACCGGAGGCCACGCGGTTGGGTGCTCTTCGGTGTACGTCCAGGGGGCCGAGTAGCGGCGGACGATCAAGAAGAGCGGGATGCATGCGATGAACACGAAGATGGCGGTCCACTGCGCTTGGCGCAACCCCGAGATGCCAAGGAACGGGGTCGCGGGCTCGGAGCCGCGATAGAAGAAGACGACGAACTGCCCGATCGCGTAGAACGCCAGGTAGAGCACGAAGAAATAGCCAGCTTTGAGGCGAGGCAACCGCTCGCGCAGTGGCCAGAGGAGGGCCAAGGCGATGAGGTTGACGATCATCTCATACACCGGCGCCGGCTGAAACGGGGTAAACAGCTGGGCGAAAGAGTCCCGGTGCGCGTATACGAATGCCCACGGCAAGATATGCGGATCGCTCACATAGCTGATGCAGGGTGAGCTGGCGCAGACTCCTGGGGGAAGCTGGATCTGCCCTTTGGTGAGCGCGTAGCCGGTGATATCGCCGTTCACGATGTTGCCAAAGCGACCGAATATCTGGCCGACTGCCGCGAAGAGCGCGCCACCATCGATGGCGATCCAGCGGCTGAGGCCATAGCGCGGCGCCAGCAGGGCCAGCGCGAGGATGCCGCCGAAGATGGCGCCAAAGAAGGCCAGCCCGCCATTCCACACCGCGATGATGTTGATGGGGTTGAGCAGGTAATTCTGAACGAGATCGGGCTGCTGGATGACGAAGTAGAGGCGCGCGCCAAGCAGGGCAGCGATGGCGATCGAGAAGAAGAGACTCCAGATCTGGTCCTGGTGGATGCCCATCTTGCGAGTCCAACGGAAGAGCACAATCAGGCCGATGGAGATGGCCACGACATACGCCAGGCCATACCAGTGGATGGCGATGGGCCCCAGGCGCACGGCGATGGGGTCGACGTTGATGATGATATACGAGAGGGGAGGAAAGAAGCCTGCCCCCATGAGAGATTGGAGCATAGTGAGACACACTCTCCCTGGATGACATACAATGCAGCGACGCGGACACCTGCGTGCCCCATTGGAGAGTATCGCAAGCGCCACCATCTGTGTCAAACCTGCAACTTTCAGGATGAGGTGCCGCCGTAGGCCGGCATTTGCTAGTATGTGCGTGTTGCGCGGCGCGTGTGCGCATGCCAGGAAAGGATTCTCGCCATGCCAGCGGCGGAGATCGTGGTCATCCCTAATGGTGCGTTAGCCGCGAACTGCTATCTCGTCATCTGCCCGGAGCAGCGAGACTGCATCATCGTGGATCCCGGCGCGGAGCCTGAGCGCATCCTCGCGGCCATCGGGGAGCACGGCGCACGGCCAACGCGGATCGTGCATACGCATGGGCACTTCGACCACATAGGCGCGACTGAGGCCGTGCTGGCAGGTTTGGGTCAGCCTGTGCCGGTCGCGGCGCATCCGGCAGATGGGTTCCTCTACGAGCCTGAGGCTCGCGCCCATGGGGCGCTGTTTGGCTATCCGCTATCCGAGCAGCTCAAGGTCCCCGATGAGGATCTCACGGATGGGCAGCGGCTGGCTGTGGGCGCGCTCGAGGTCGAGGTCGTCCATACGCCGGGGCACTCGCCGGGAAGCGTTAGCCTCCTCTGCGGCGAGCTCTGCCTGTCTGGCGACACGCTCTTCCGCCGGGGCATTGGCCGCAGCGACCTGGCGGGCGGTGATGAAGAGGCACTGTACGAGAGCATCACGACGCGTCTCTACACGTTGCCGGAGAGCATGGTGGTGCTGCCCGGCCACGGGGAGGCAACCACAATTGGTGAGGAAAGACGGGATAATCCATTCGTACGAGCGTAATGCCAACAAAGCTCATGTCCTGTATCATGGGCGGTAATCCGGCTATTACTGAGCTGAATCATATGCCGGGCCGCCAGGGAGGGCCAGAAGTGAAGCGCATGTGTGTGGTGGGAACCGGCTATGTTGGGCTCGTCACCGGGGCCTGTCTGGCGGACCTCGGCAATGACGTGACCTGTCTCGACATCGTTCCCGAGAAGATCGAAGGTCTTCGTCAGGGCAAGATTCCCATCTTTGAGCCGGGCCTCGATCTGCTCGTCGCCCGCAATGCCGAGCAGGGTCGGCTCCACTTCACTACCTCCTATGAAGACGCTATCCCT
>DASWAC010000303.1:0-2171 GCA_036391335.1 Ktedonobacterales bacterium | reverse complement strand
ATCGCGATCCCCGCATAGACTATCAGCCCAAGCTCATGGCAGGGGGCAGCGCGTCGCGCGTCCTCACACAGATGGCCGGCGATTCGGGTCGCCATGGCGCACGGCTGGAGATCACCCACTGGCGGGGATGGCTCGTGACCGCCGACTGAGAGGCGCTCGCTATCGCGTGCCCCGCAGCGCCGCGATGGCCTCGGCGATTTCGCGGCTCTTCGCCTCGATGAGGTCGGGTGTAAAGCGTTAGGCCGATGACAACCTCGAAGCGCTGCTACTGTCGGCGCCCGATCGGGCCTTCCTGCTGGGCCGTGAGAGGTGAAAGCGCTGCGGCCTGTGCGGAAGGAGCCAGCCGCTACGCCTTGGAGCGGTGCGCCTTGGCGGCGGCCCGGCTGAGGTTCTCAGTCACGCGAAACCGGACGATCCGCGCGATGAGCTCCATCGGGAGTGGCTGGTCGAGAGGGAAGCGCACGGTGCCCTTGGAGACGACATAGGGCGCGAGCTCATCGTGAAAGGCGGCGGTTCCGCTCGAGGTGGGATAGAAGCCGATGTGGCGCTTGAAGGCGGCAAAATGGACGAGATTGCCGTGGAGGGTGAAGGTGGATATCTGGTAGCTGATGCGTTCCTTGGCTTCCGGCGCGGCCTCGCGGATGGTCGCCCTCACGGCCTGGAGAAGAGCCTGGATGTCTGCGGGAAAGGTGGCAATATACTCATCGATGGTCTGGAAAGAGCCTTGGTGACTGTCCACGCACTCTCCCTTCGCTCCCGCCGCAGCTAAGAGTCTGCGCGCCGCCAGGCAAGGAACGCCTGCGCGTCACTCGCTGGTCCCTTGTGTGGGAACACTCGAGCACACTATAGCATGCCCGATGCCACGCCGGCTCGCCGGTCCTCGAACGGCTCTCACACGCGCCACCCTCATGCGAGGCGGTCTTCGCCTCAGGCCGCCTCACTCACGGTCTCGGTCGCGCCCACGACCCTCTCGCTGGCCCCTTCTTCCTACTCCGCCCCGGCCTATGCGCGCCGTCACGTACAATCCTGCCCAAAGGCACGTCGTTTGGGGTGTCGCGGAGGGGTGTCGCATGTCCATGCAAGACCAGTTGCTCGAGCTTTTCACTCACGTGGCAGTCACTGCCAGGAATAATCCCGATCGCGCCGCCGAAGTGCGCGAGGCGCTGCTCGGCAGTGGCGTCCTGGAGGTCTTCCGGCTGAGCTCAGCCGACGATGAGGCCGGGCTGGACGTGCTCGACCTGCTCGAGGCCGGCGGCGAGGAAGGGCTGCGCGCGCGGCTGGCTCAGATGACCGTGCCGGAGCTCCGCAAAGTCATCTCAGCACATGACTATGATCCACAGAAGCAGTCGGCCCGCTGGCGCAGCCTCGCCAAGTACATTGACCTCATCGTGCGAGGTGCGACACGCGAGCTGGAGGCGGAGTCGCAGCCGCAGCCTCTGCCCGGCGCCGGCTGGCTGCTCTAGCCTACCACGGCGCCCTGGCCAGCGGGCGCAGGGGCTCGATGCTCAGCACCATCATCGACCGCGGGGAGTAATAGACCCGATAGGGAAGCCCCTCGATCAGCGCTACATAGCCGGACGAGGTGACGGCCAGGCGCATGCCATTGATCACGTAATAATAGGCGATGCTGTCCCCGACTGAGTCTGATTCCCTGGTCACGAAGCCTTCCACCGCCTGGGCCCGCTGCTCAGTTGCATCACGCCGGTGCCGCAGGGCGCTGCGGAGCGCGCTGATGGTCACGACACCGCCCACCGCGACGACGGTGAGCACTGTGATGGTCACGGTGAGTGGGTCATTCAGCCGGAACGCGCGCATCAGGCCAGCGAATGCGAGCACTACGGGGATGGCGATGACCAGCGCAGCAACGACGGCGACGAGATAGGCGGCCATGATCCCACGCTGGCGACCTTGCTGGCGCAGCGACATCCTGCCCTGGCGGTTCAGCTCCAGCTCTTCCATAGAGAAGCGGTTGGCGCTGGCGAGAGCGCCCAGCAGCGCCGAGCCCTCAGCAGGCGTGAGCGCCCTGGCATGCTCGCCGACCTTGGGCGCGCTGTCGGGCAGCCGGATGGTGGGGTCCTCACGCGGATCACCAGGAATGGCGCCGAGCGGTCGCAGGGGCTCCGCGCTGAGCAGCCTGCCCGAGCGTGGCAGCAGGTAGAAGCGATAGCGCC
>DASWAC010000302.1:0-2295 GCA_036391335.1 Ktedonobacterales bacterium | reverse complement strand
CAACGGCATGTGGGCACACCGGTGAGCACGTGGGAACGATGGAGCGCGGTTGTCAGAGCTCGGGTGTCGCGCATCAAGCACGAGCAGCAAGAAAGGGGAGATGCTATCTTAACTGGGGCTCACTTCAGTGTCTTGACAATTGGGTCCACCTCAAACATTCAAAATTGCAGACGAACTTTCAACCACGCGGATGCAGGAGATCATCCAGGCCTACGATACTTGGCGGACGAAGACGAACGCTCAAGATTGAGTTTGTAAACCGAAAGTCATTACGCCAAACCATAGAGGAGTAGGCACTTGCCTCACTTTCCCACTCTGGCTGGCTCTGCAAGGACGAGGAGCGTCTTCGCCTCATCAGCGAAACGTAGATTTCACTCGCTCTGACCTGACTCATACAAGCATTGCCTCACTGGTCCTAAAGCGGTTCCAAGCGGGCTCTGAACCATTTGCCCACTTCATGTAGACTTGAAGGTATCTCATTGGTTCCCGTGGGGTGCTGGGGGCCGGCGGTTGGGGAAGGGACGGCGTTATGGCGAGCGCAGGCAGGCACGCGTCCCCGGTGGCGACACGGCTGGGACAGTCGCTGCTCATGCTCGTTGGGCTGGCGGGGGCCATCGCGGGCCAGGTGATGCTGAGCCGTCACGCCGAGCAGGGTGAAGGGGTGGTCACTGCGCAGCTCGACCCAAGCGCCATGACCCTCTCCCTCGTATCGGCTCTCGCCGTTGCTGCCGCGCTGAGCTGGCCCGCGCTTCATGACCTCTGGCCTCCCCACAGACTGGCTGGGCGTCCCCATCTGCCGGGTCTCGGTGCCCTGCTGACGGGCTGGTTATCGCACTCCGGCCAGGGAATGCTCGCGCTGAGTCGCACCAGGCGTGGCCGGGGCATCCTGGTGGGACTCACGCTGGCTCTCGCCACCTCACTCGTGGCCGATCTCAACGCGACTGCGCCCGCGACCAGGCCCACCGCCCAATGGTGGTGGCTCGCCAGCGTGCTCATCCTGGTGCTGACCTCGAGCCTGGTGCGAGTGCCCGCGAAGCCTCAGCAATGGGGTGTCCATCCGGTCCCCCGATGGTCGCTGCGCGCCGATGGGCTGGCGCTGGCAGCGCTTACCGGGCTCGCATTGCTGCTGCGGCTGCCTGATCTCACCGGGGTGCCGGTCGCGGTGCAAGGCGATGAGGCGATGTGTGGGTTACAGGCGCTCCTCTGGCTGCATGGACAGGTGCCCTCTCTGCTCGACACGGGGTGGAATGTGCTCCCGGTAGGTGGCTATGGGCTGCCCGCCCTGGTCATGTCGGTCGCGGGCGCGAGCCTCTTTGGCCTGCGCCTCTCCTCGGTGGTGATCGGCACGCTTTCGATCTTTTGCGTCTATGCTCTGACGCGCGAGTTTGCCAGTCGCGGGGCCGCACTGCTGGCTGCGGGTCTGCTCACAGTGGCGCATCTGCACGTGCATTTTAGCCGCATGGGCATCCACAACATTCACGCCGTGTTTGCGGTCACGCTCACCTTGTGGTTGTTCACCCGGGCGCTGCGCACCGGTGATGCGCTGGTAATGGTGCTCGCCGGCGTAGCCATGAGCCTCTCAGCCCAAGTCTACTGGGGCGCCCGCATCGTCTTCATCGTGATCCCCCTCTTCCTCGTCGCACTGCTCGCGCTCTCGCGGCAGACTGTAGTCAAGCGCGTGCTGGTCCTTGCGTGGCTCACGCTCAGCGGCGCCGTCGCGCTTGGCCCGCTGGCCGTCTTCCTTGTGCGCGCATCCGATGTCGCCAGCCGGACTGATGAGGTCTTTATCTTCTCGTCATCGCCATTGGTGCGCGACCACCTCATCAGCATCTTTGGCTCCGCCGCGCCGGGACCAGCGTTGCTGCGAGGGCTGGTGACCCTGCCGATGCTCCTTGGCGGTCTCTCCGACCAGGGCTTTCAGTATGGCGCGCATTCCGGCATGCTGGATCCCGTGGTCGCGGCGCTGGCCACCATCGGCATCTTCTTCGCGCTGTTCTCCCTGCGACGCCCACCCTATTTGTTGCTCGCGCTGTGGGTGCTGGTGACCATCATCTTTGGCAGTCTGCTCACCATTGACCAACCCTGGTGGCCCCGACTAATCGTGATGCTGCCAGCACTGTGCATTCTGGCGGCCTTGGTGGCGGATGATCTCGCGCGCCACTTCGCGACGGACATCGCCCAGCTCGCGACTTCCCTGCACATTCCTGGACACCCTCTCCAGGTGGCTGCGCTCTCGAGTGTGCTCGCGTGCGCGGTGGTGGGCGTGAGCACCTATGCGACCTGGCAGCACTATTT
>DASWAC010000301.1:0-19145 GCA_036391335.1 Ktedonobacterales bacterium | reverse complement strand
ATCTCGCGCCTGCGCTGGGTTTAAGCCTCATCACTCCGCCGTCCTATCTCAAAGCGGTTTCCGAGGGCCAGGATGTCGCAGCGGCGGATGAGATTCGCGTCGAGCAGCAAGTCAAGAGCCATCAGATCAAGGTGCTCATCTACAACAGCCAGAATACCCCCGGAAATATCCAATCGCTCATCAACCTCACCAAGGCAAATGGCATTCCGGTGGCGACGATCACGGAAACGATGGCTCCGGCCACGACGACGTTTCAGGACTGGCAGTCCAGCCAGCTGCGTGGCCTCGAGGCGGCGCTGGCGCAGGCGGTTGGCCATTGAGTTTGGCCATTTGAGTGCAGCCGCGATAGATTTGGGAGGCGTTTCACCCATGGCCACTTCGCCATTTTCCCCGGATGCGACACCGGCGCCTGAAGACGCCACCGCGCCGATCATCTCTGTGCGCAACCTCTCCGTCCGCCTGAGCGGTCGCGACATTCTCGAAGACGTCTCGCTGCAGGTGTGGCCGGGCGAGTTTCTGGCCATTCTCGGCCCAAACGGCGCCGGAAAATCTACTCTGCTCAAGGCAATTCTCGGCCTCTTGCCACTGGCGAGCGGCGAGATCACGGTCATGGGCCAGCCGGCGCGGCGTGGAAACGGCTCCATTGGCTATGTGCCGCAGCGGCGCCATTTCGAGGCGGATGTGCATGTGCGCGGACGCGACATCGTGAGGCTCGGGCTCGACGGGAACCGCTGGGGGCTTCCGGTCCCGTGGGGGTCGCACCGTCACGATGACGAGGCGGTTCAGCGTGCTATCACGCTGGTCGGTGCCAGCGCCTATGCCGACCGCCCCATCGGGCGTCTCTCTGGGGGCGAGCAGCAGCGGCTCCTCATCGCGCAGGCCCTGGTGACTCAGCCACGCATTCTTGCGCTGGATGAGCCCCTCGACAGCCTCGACCTGAAGAACCAGCAGGGCGTCGCCCGGGTGATCAGACAAATCAGCCAGGAGAACGGCGCTTCCGTCTTGCTGGTCGCGCACGACGTGAATCCGATCTTGCCAGCCATCGATCGGGTCGCCTATGTGGCGCGTGGGCATGTGGCAGTGGGCAAACCCGACGAGGTCATCACCTCCGAGACGCTCTCGCGGCTCTATGCTACCCCCATCGAGGTGCTGCGCGCGAGTGACGGCCAGGTCGTCGTCGTGGGCCAAACCGACGAAGGGGTCAGCTATCATGCTCATGGCTGATGTCATCGCGCCGTCGTGGGACCTGCTTGCGGACCTCCAGCTGCTCTTCGCACTGCACTTCATGCGCAATGCCTACCTCGCGGGCACCCTCGTCGCCATCGCCGCGGGTCTGATGGGCTACTTCATGGTGCTGCGCGCCGAAAGCTTCGCGGGGCACAGCCTGGCCAATGTCGGCTTTGCGGGGGCAGCCGGCGCGGCGCTCGTGGGCTTGCCCGCGCTCGCGGGGCTCTTCACCGCGGGGATCCTCGCGGCGCTGGGCATCCACCTCCTGGGGCGAAGTCGCCAGCGAAACGATGTCGCGGTGGGGGCAGTCTTCACTGCGGCGCTCGCGCTGGGCTATCTCTTCATCCATCTCGCCACGTCGGAATACGCGGCGAACATCTATAACACCCTCTTTGGGAATATCGTGGGCATCAGTGATGGCGACGTCACGGTGATCGCCTGGACATGCCTGCTTATCGTGGCCGCGCTGGCCGTGCTCGGCCGCCCGCTCCTGTTCGCCTCGCTCGACCCAGATGTGGCGGCGGCCCGTGGCGTCCCGGTGCGCTGGCTGGCCCTCGCCTACCTGATTCTGCTGGCGCTCTTAGTGGCGGTGGCCGTCCAAATCGTCGGGGTGCTGCTCATCTTCGCGCTCCTGGTGACACCCGCGGCGATTGGCCAGCAGCTTTCCGCTCGCCCTGCGGTAGCCCTGGCCCTAGCAGTCGCCCTCGCGCTCATCTTCGTCTGGCTGGGCCTCGCGGTCGCGTATTTCACGCCTTATCCCGCCGGCTTCTACATCACGACGCTCGCCTTCGCCACGTATGCGGCGGTGCGGGTGAGCCGCCTGCTGCCTCAGCGGATCCGGGCTCTCGCCGCGTGGCGAGGTGCCGCATGAGCTCACCGAGCTTCAACATCTGGCAGGATGTCACGCGAATGCTGCAGTACGATTTCATGCGCCAGGCATTCATGATCGGGGGAATGCTGAGCCTCGTCGCGGGATTCATTGGCTATTTCGTGGTGCTCCGCCACCAGGCATTCGCCGGCGAATCGCTCTCGGATGTCGCGTTCACTGGGGCCATCGGAGGAGCCGCGCTGGGGATCAATCCCCTGCTGACGCTCCTGGTGACGACTATCGCGGTCGCGTTGGGCATGGGCGGTCTTGGCGAGCGCTTGCGCGGACGCGACGTCGCCATCGGCACCATGCTGGCGTGGGTGCTCGGTCTTGGCGCGCTGTTCCTACATATCTATAGCGCTCGCGGGAGCGGCTCCGGCACGGGCTTCTCGGGCGTCTCGATTCTCTTCGGCAATATCCTTGGCATCCCGGCGGCTCAGACCGCAACGATCGTCTGGGTCAGCGTCCTGACCCTCGCCATCCTTGCGGTGGTGGCCCGTCCCTTGCTCTTTGCCTCGCTCGATCCCGCCGTCGCGGCGGTGCGCGGGGTGCCGGTGCGCGCGCTGGGGCTGCTCTTCATGGTGCTGCTGGCGCTCACGGTGAGTGAGGCGACGCTGGCTGTCGGCGCGCTGCTGGTCTTCGCGCTCGTGCTGCTGCCCGCCGCCACCGCGCAGCAGCTGACCATGCGGCCATATCGCGCGCTCCTGCTGGGCGCGGGCATTGCCCTGGCGTGCATGTGGCTGGGCCTCACCCTTGGCTTCTATTCAGGCCTGCCCACCAGCGTATGTGTCAGCGGGCTAGCGTGCCTCGGCTATGCCGCGGCCCTGCTGTGGCGACGCTATGCGGGGGGCGTGGTCAAGAGCGCCTCGATGTAGGCCACGACCTGCTCCCGCGCGGCTGCCACGGGCTCACTGATGGTGAAGCCTGCCGCCCTCAGGTGCCCGCCGCCGCCGAAGTGTCCGCAGATCGCCGCCGCGTCATACGGGGCCGCCGCCCGGACGCTCACGCGCGTTGTGGCCCCGTCGCGCTCGCGAAAGATGACTGAGATGGCCACGCCTTCGATATCCATGAGATAGGACGGTAAGCCATCATCCATGTCTGAGGTGGCGCCTGCCTCAGCGAGGTGCTCGCGCAACAACGTGGCCCAGACGAGCTTTCCGCCTGCGCCACTGGCCAGGGTTGTCAGCACGAGCCCCCACAGGCGGGCCTTGGCGAGCGGCTTCAGGCGATACATCGGCTTGATGATCGTCTCGGGCACGCCTCCCCGGCTCACCAGATAGCTTCCGGCGGCGAGGGTGCGCTCGGTGGTCGCGTCGAATTCGAAGGAGCGCGTATCGGTGATGATGCCTGAGAGCAGCGCCTGGGCCGCGGTGGCATCCGGCTCGATCTCGCGCGCGAGCAGGAAGCACGTGAGCAGCTCGGCGGTGGCAGCCGCGATGGGGTCCACGATATTGACCTTGCCGCAGCCTCTGGTGGAGATGTGATGATCAATGTTGAGCACAATGGCCTGGTCGAGCCAGATGCGGTTCTCATCGTAGATGCGCCCGTACCGCGAGAGCTCGCCGGCGTCCAGCGCGATGACGAGATCGAATGGCATGCCCGCGAGACTGGTGACCACCTGGCCAGCGTCTGCGAGAAAGGTGAAGCTCTCTGGGACGGGATCGGCGCATGCGACGGTGGCACGCTTCCCCATGCTGATGAGCGCCCGCGCGAAGCCCAGGGCTGAGCCAAGCGCGTCGGGATCGGGGTTTTCATGGGCGAGAATGACGATTTCGCTCGCATGGTTGATGAGGTCCCAGCCTGCCTGAGCGAGCGTGGGCTCGATGCCGCCGGCCAACAGCCTCCGCATGGCGGCGACATCATAGCCTCGTGGGGTCTGACGCGGTGGGGATGTGTCCATCGGTGGCCCTTTTCCAGGTGCGCAAAAGGGGACGACGCTGCGCCGCCCCCTCTGCTATATGATCGCGGCGAGTGCTTGCTCGCGCGGCTAGTCCTCGATCTCGGGCTTGGCGTCACCCGATATGGTCGAGCTAGCATTTGTCTCGCGAATGAGGTCGAGCACGTGCGATCCACGCTCGATTGAGTCGTCGAGCTCGAAGCTGATCTCCGGCACGTGACGCACCGTCAGGCGCTGGGCCAGCTCGTGACGCAGAAAACCCTGCGCCGAGGTCAGCGCGCGGATCGTGTCTTTGCGCTCGCTCGCCTCGCCGAGCACACTCACGTAGATCTTCGCGACGCGCAGATCCGCTGTGACCCGCACGCCGGTGATGCTCACGAATCCCAGGCGCGGGTCTTTCATCTTCGTACGCAAGATCTCACTCATCTCTTCACTGATGAGCGCGCTAAGCTGTTCGTGGCGCCGATTGCCGCCCATGGTTGAGAGCCCTCCCCCTCGCGGGAACACTGCTAGACGCGCACCTTGCTGTATGGCTCAATGATGTCGCCTGGCTGGAAGTCTTTGAAGTCCTCCATCAGGATGCCACATTCGTAGCCTTGCAAGACCTCACGCACGTCATCCTTCCCACGGCGCAGCGACTGAATGGTGCCCGTATGGATCACCTGACCGCCGCGCAGGATGCGAATCTGCGCCGAGCGGGCGATCTTGCCATCGGTCACGCGGCAGCCCGCGATGATCGTCTTGCCAGCCTTGAAGACCTGCACGACCTCGGCGTGGCCATCGATCTGCTCACGATAGACGGGCTCCAGCATGCCCGTGAGAGCCGCTTCTATATCTTCGGAGAGCTTGTAGATGATCGAATAGGTACGGATGTCCACGCCCTGTGCGGCGGCCAGGCGAAGCGCCGCCGGGTCCGTCTTCACGTTGAACGCGACGATGATCGCGCCCGACGCCGAGGCAAGATGCACATCGGCCTCGCCGACATTGCCGACTGCGTCATGGATCAGGCGCACCTTCAGGTTCTCCGCCGCGTGGTCCTCGCCAATGCGGTTGAGCGCGTGCTTCAGCGCCTCGAGTGAGCCCTGCACATCCGCCTTCACCAGCAGATTCAGCTCCTTGACCTTGCCCTCGCGCATCTGCGCCGAGAGCGTGTCGAGTGAGATCCCGCGTGCCTCGGCGGCGTTGGCATGGTTGGCTTCGGCCAGTGACCGGGCCAGGCGCTCGTCCGCGACCACCTGGAAGCGATCGCCCGCGACTGGGACCTCTGGCAAGCCGAGGATGCTCACTGGCGTTGACGGTCCAGCCTTGCGGATATGCTTGCCTGCGTCGTCGAGCATGGCGCGCACCTTGCCGTGGACCGAGCCCGCGACGATGATATCGCCGACCTTCAGGCTACCCTCCTGCACCAAGCCGGTGGAGGTCACCCCTCGCGCCGGATCGAGCCGTGCCTCGATGATCGCGCCGGTAGCCGCCCCGTTCGGATTCGCCCGCAGGTTTTGCAGCTCGGCCACCAGGATCAGCATATCCAGCAGCTCAGAGATGCCGAGGTGCTGTTTTGCCGAGACGGGCACACTGACCACATCGCCGCCGAAGTCTTCGACGACGACATTGTGCTCGACCAGCTGCTGCTTCACATGGTCGGGGTTGGCGCCAGGCTTGTCGATCTTGTTGATCGCGACGACGAGCGGCACTTGCGCCGCGCGAGCGTGGTCGATGGCCTCGATGGTCTGGGGCATGACACCGTCATCCGCCGCGACCACGATGACCGCGATGTCCGTCACCTGGGCGCCACGGGCACGCATCTGGGTGAACGCCTCGTGGCCAGGCGTATCCAGGAAGGTGATCTTGTGGCCGTTCGTCTCGACCTGATAGGCGCCGATGTGCTGCGTGATGCCACCGGCCTCCGCCGCTGCCACACGCGTGTCGCGGATGGCGTCGAGCAGGGAGGTCTTGCCGTGGTCCACGTGGCCCATGACGGTGACCACCGGTGGCCGCTCGACCCGCCCGGCCTCATCGACCGTCTTGGCTCCGATGCGCAGCGCCTCGATGCGGGCAGCCGCAGCCGACGCAGGCGTAGGCATGACGGCCTCATGCGGCTCATAGCCGATGGCCTCAGCGACCTTGGCCGCAACGGCATAACTGACGACTTCGTTGATGTTGGCAAAGATCTTCTGCGTGATGAGCTGGCGAATGATCTCGTTGACACTCGCGTCGAGCACCTCGCCAAGCTGCTTGACGGTGATCTGCGACGGCAGCTCGATGGGTCCCGTTTCCTTGGGCAGCGGAGCCGTCCTGTTGGCCGGGCCACTGCCTGGCACGCGCACCGCGGTGGGCGCGCCGCCACGCCCCTGCGGGCGTCCATTTGACCTACCCCCGCCCGGCTTGCCGCCACCTGGGCGTCCGCCACCGCCTGGGCGGCCGGGACCGCCACCGGGTCTACCGGGCCCACTCGGGCGGGCACCTGGGCCGACGGGTGCGGGTCGTGCGCCGGTGGGCGGACGAGTGCCGGGGCCGCCGGTGATCGGGCGGACAGTCGTGCCTGCGGGCGCCGGCCTGATGGCGGGGGCCGGCCGTGGGGCGCCGGCAGGCCTCACGGGTGGCTGGCCGGTGCGCGTCGCGGACGCGGGACGAGATGAATCTGTGGGTGATGGTCGCGGCGGACGATTGGTAGAATCTGACATGGTAACCTCCATGCACCGTGTATCCGTAGATAATATGAACGGGCTGACACTCTCGCTCGTTTGGAGGGTGCCAGCCCGACGCGGGCGCAAGGATGCCGGTGGGGGCCAGAGCATGTGCGCGAGCCTCAGGCCGCGTGTCTGCCGGCCGTGACGTCGCGTGGATCGCTCAGATTATCGTCCCATAGCAGGTCACCTGGTGTCCGCGTGGAATGTGGCACTATTCCAATGTGGGAGATGGACCCCATGCCACCCGATCGGGGTAGCTAGGCCTGTCTCCCAACCTAAGCAGCATACCGCATCACGCCATACCCTGTCAAACACGGCGATTCGAATCCGGAAGAGGTAGAGCGTGTCACGATGAAACCTGGACGAGAAACGAGGGAAGATAGATGACGACGAGCAACATCTTGGGTGAAGTGTGGAAGATAGTGACTCAGGCGGTGGGCCGCATGCTGCTGGCGGCGCTCACCGGCTTCGTGGCAGGCGCGATCCTGGTCGAGGTGCTGGCGGCCTTCTTCAACGCTGGCCATGGCCAGGTTGCCGTCTCGATCATCCCACCGTCGATCAACGGCAGTGCCTACACGCCGTTCGTGCATCTCGTTGCGCTCTTGTTTGGGATGGTGGTGGCCATCATGTTGGCGATGTGGGTACTGGCCATCGAGGCCGTGCACGTCGTCTCGGCAGTGGCGCGTGACGCGACCAAGCTCGCCGAGGAGGCGCTCGAGAAGGGCGTCAATTCCGCGAACGCAGTGGTTGATGCCCTCGACGGCCCCGAACGCCACGGATTCCTCGGGGGGCAGGAATTTCGCACTCGGCGTGACCAGAACGGTTAGCCCATCAGCAGGTCGGGGTCAGCCCCGGCGACTCCCTGCCTGATAACCTTTGCCACCTCGGCGGCGCTCAGTGAGCCGCGGCTCAAGAGCTCCGTCGCCAGCGTGGCTACTGCCGAGCGAATGGGTAGGAGCGCCATCAGCTGGTCAGTGCGCCAGGTGAAGAGCCGCCAGCCTAGCGAGTGGGCGTCGTGCTCGTGGGCGGCGACCAGATTGGCCTCCACCTCGTCGCGCGGTGAGGGCGGCTGCCCCAGCTCGATCAGCTCGGCGATCAGTCGCTCCACCGCCTGGCGGTCCTCTGGGGCACCCCACCAGTCTTCGTCCTGCGTGAGATAGGACTCCGCCGCGACACCCGCCATCAGCGCGAGCGCCCGGCGCTCCAAGAGCCCGACCCGCGTGTCGCCCTCGACTGTGGTGAGCATATCGAGTGATGGCGCGCAAAACTGGCGGGTGAGTGAGGCCCCAGGTACCGGCAGCTTCAGGCGCCACGTCGCCACCACGTGGCCGGCCTCGTGGAATGCCCGCAGCTGCCTGTCTGAGCCGGTGCCTCGTCGCACGCCACCCTCCCTGTCTAGCAGCCGCTATGAGCGCGAGCCCCCCGCCAGGACCTCGAAGCGGTCGACCTCTGCCTTGACGATGCCGAGACTCCCTTCCCAGAAGGCCTTTGCCCGGATGTCGATCTCGAAGCGCTGCGCCAGGGTGGCCGCGTCGGCCAGCCCGGTGGCGGAGAGCAGATCATCATAGCGGGCGCGAAATGCCTCCGGGTCGGCTTGATAGTGCGAATAGAGCCCGAGGCCAAAGAGCAGGCCGAACATATAGGGAAAGTTATAGAACGAGCGCCCGGTGCTGTAATAGTGCGGCTTGACCGCCCACATCCACGGGTGAAGCGCCTGCTGATCGAGCCCATCGCCATAGGTCTCGCGCTGGGTGCGCTCCATGATCTCACACAGCTCACGCGCCGAGAGCTCACGCCGCCGCCGTCGCTCGAAGACCTCACGCTCGAAGAGGAATCGGCTGGAGATATCCAGCACGAGCTGGCACGAGTTCATCAGCGAGGCCTCGATGATCTCCCGTTGCTCGGCCTCACTTGCCGACTGCAGGGCCGCGTTACGCACGATGGTCTCGCAAAAGATACTCGCCGTCTCCGCCAGCGTCATCGGGGTGTCGCGCTGCAGCATTGGTCGCGGCGCCAGCAGCATATTGTGATACGCATGGCCCAGCTCATGCGCCAGCGTGCTCATGCCGGGAAACGCCGGCTTGAAGTTCGCGAAGACGCGTGACTCGTCGCCACGCACCCACATGCAATATGCCCCATCCTCCTTGCCATCACGAGGCTCCGCATCAATCCACCGCTGCCGAAACGCCCGACTGGCAAACTGGCTGAGGCGTGGGGAAAACGCGCCGAACTGACGCACGATGAACTCGCGCGATGCCTCGAATGACCACTCCTGCTGCCCACCGCCAGCCACGGGCGCAAAGAGGTCATACCACGCGAGGCGCTCGATCCCGAGGGCATGAGCCTTGGCATGGAGGTAACGGCGCATCTGTGGGAAGAAGTCGCGTGCGGCGCTCATCATCGCGTCGAGTGTCGCCTGGTCAATGTGCGCATCGAAGAGGGCGGCATCGAGCGGGCTGGCCCACGCACGGCGCCGGGTGACGATCTCCACATGCCCTTTCACGCCATTCATCGCCGCCGCCATGGGCACGCCCACACGCTCCCACGCGGTCAGCTCTGCCTCATAGGCTCGCCGGCGCACCTCGCGGTCTGGGTCATAGGCGAGATTGCGCACGGCGCTCATCGGCATCTCGCGCTCACCCGCTGGGAGGGAGACCGGCACCATGAGCTGGGCGGTCATGTTGGCATGGAGCTGCCCAAAGGCGGAGCCGCCAGTGATGTTGAGCTCGCTGGCCAGATCTTCTTCCGCGGGGGACATCAGGTGGCGAGCGGCTTCATGCGTCTTGCGCAGCATAAACGCATAGTCACTGGCCCGCGCCGACTCTCGCAGCATCATCTCGATATCCAGCGCGCCGACCCAGGCCGCAAACCTGGTGCGCAGCTTGGTGAGGGTGACGGCAAGCTGCTGGAGCTCGCTGCGCTTGGCCTGAGCGAGCTCATCGCGCGTGTCGGTCGTCACGAAGGCGCTCACATAGGCTGAGATGGTCCGCAGGCGCATGGTGATGGCATCGAGGTCGGCCAGGGCCTGGTCAAGTGCAGCGATGCTTGAGCTATCTACGCTCACGTGCTCGTGCCACTGGATGCCGCGCCGGTCGAGTGACGCCGTCAGCTCGGCCAGACCGGCTGTGACCGCCGCGATCTCACTCGCGAGCTCGTCGGACGCCAGGCTTGGAAATATGGGGGTCATATCCCAGTGGGGAAGGCCTGTGGAAGCTGCCATAGGTGGGCTCCATCACATTACCGCGCGGCCCACGCCGCTCTCACCGCAGTATAGCGCGCCTGAATCGGGAAACGCCGCCGTCTCCCCAAGAGTCACGTGGATTTCGAGCGCGGGCGCCACGGTGTACAATGGGAAGGCATATCCTCTTGGAGCGCATCCGGGTGGCCGCGCCGGGTGAGCACGTGTCTCGCTAGATGGGGGGGCGTTTGGAAACCATCTCACGAGAAGCCAGCTCGCCTCAGCCGCCAGCGCGAACACCCCGGCATGTGAATCACCCGGCGGCCCTCATCCGCGCGTTGCGCCCGACGCAGTGGACAAAGAATGTCCTGGTCGTGCTGGCGCTTCTCTTCGCCCACCGGCTGGGTGATGTCGCGGCACTCATGCGCGTGGGGATTGCCTTCGCGGCATTTTCGCTGGCCTCGAGCGCCGTCTATGTGGTCAACGATCTGGCCGACCGAGAGCGTGACCTGGCGCATCCCACGAAGCGCAAGCGACCCATCGCCTCTGGGCAGGTGAACACCGCTGGCGCCATCGCCCTGCTCGTGGTGTGCCTCGCCGGCGCCGGGGCCCTCACCGCCTGGCTCGATATGCTGCTCAGCGGCCAGCGCGACGATCCGTTCGGTGCCTGGGGTGGCAGCGGGCTGCTCTTCACCCTGAGCATCGGGGCCTATCTCGGGCTCAATGCCGCCTATTCGCTACGCCTCAAGCATATCGTGCTATGGGATGTCTTCATCATCGCGGCTGGCTTTGTGCTGCGGGCGCTGGCGGGCGCGCTGGCGGTGCCGGTGCCTATCTCTTCCTGGTTCTACCTCTGCATCACGTTTGGCGCGCTCTTCCTCGCGCTGGGCAAGCGGCGCGCCGAGGTGGTGAGCCTGGCGGGCAGCGCCGCCACGCACCGCAAGAATCTCGCCGACTATCCGCTGCAGCTGCTCGACCAGCTCATGGTGATCGTGGTGACGTGCACGGTCATCTCGTATAGCCTCTACACATTTCAGGGCGAGTGGGCGGGCAAGGCGCTCGAGCTGACGATTCCCTTCGTGCTCTTCGGCATATTTCGCTATCTCTACCTCGTCTATGCGCGAGGCGAGGGCGCACACCCAGACGAGCTATTGCGGCGTGATCCGCAGCTCATCGGTGTGCTCGTCTGCTGGCTGGTCGCCGTGGTGACGCTGCTCTATGTGGTGCCTGGCCTGCGTGCCTAGCTAGGCGTCGCCGCTGCTCGGGTTTGGGAACGAATCATCCGCGGAGGCGCGCTGATTGGCGGCAGCATAGGCGACATAGCGATCGAACTCGGCGTCGCTAATGAGGCCCTCGTTGTGGTAGAGGTTCATCATCACGTCGAGTGAGAGGATGCTCGTCAGGTGCATCCCCATGTGCTTGAGGCGGCTGCGTGCGCCCATCTGGCGGTCGATCAACACCACGACGTCCACCACCTCGATGTCGTGCTGCTTGAGGAAGGTGGCCGTCTTGATCACGCTGCTGCCGCCGGTGATGAGGTCATCAATGAGCAGGGCACGCATCCCCGGAATGAAGCGGCCCTCCACGCCAGGGTGGCCGGTGCCCTCGACCTGCATGCGCGGGTAGATGAGCGGGACGACCGATTCCATGGAGTAGGCCATGGCGAGCAGGAGACCACCCACCGGCACACCCGCCACGATATCGTAGCGCTGCACCTGTGAGCGACGGCGCGACTGCGCCAGCTCGACCTCCTGCACCATGAGCTTTGCCGCGACCCGCAGCGCTGTGGGATTGCCGATGAGCACCTTAGGATTGATGTAGACAGGCGAGTTGACCGTGCTCTCGCCCAGAGTGAAATCGCCGAACCGCACTGCCCCCAGGTCATGCAGCACGCGTGCGAGCCAGAGGTTATCCAGCGATTGATCTTTACTCATCAGTGCTTACCCTTCGTAACACAGCTCAGCCTAGCGAGACGCCAGCGACTCCACACGCGTGAGGTGGCTGACGGATATCATGCGCATTCTATCACGCGCTCTCACGGGTCTACCAGCATCAGATTTCCCGCTTGCGCACGCACTCACATCCGCGTACACTGGAGACACTATGTCAGTCGCCATCATCACCAACATGACCAAGTACTACGGGGCCGACCTCATCTTCGAGGATGTCAGCTTTCGCGTCGAGCAGCGCGACCGCATTGGCCTGGTTGGCCCCAACGGCGCGGGGAAGACCACCCTCCTCAAGCTGCTCACCGGCAGCCTGGAGCCCGATGCGGGCAGCGTCAGCGTGGCGCAAGGCGTGCGCGTCGGCTACCTGCCGCAGATTCCTGACTTTCACCCGAGCCGCACTCTGCGCGAAGAGCTGCTAGACGCCGTGGCGCATATCCGCGAGATGGAAGAGCGCATCCAACAGGTGGCGACCGATCTCGCCGCCGCGCAGACCGCCGGTGATGCGGCGCTGGCCTCCGCTCTGCTGGATGAATATGCCGACGTGCAGCATCGCTTCGAGCACGCCGGGGGCTACACGATCGACTCGCGTGTCGAGCAGGTGCTCTCGGGCCTCGGATTCTCACGCGAGCTCTGGGATGCGCCCGCGCGGCAGCTCTCGGGCGGCCAGCAGACACGCGCGGCGCTGGGCAAGCTGCTGGTGCGCGAGCCGGAGCTCCTGCTGCTCGACGAGCCGACGAATCACCTCGACCTGAACGCGCTCGAATGGCTGGAAGACTATCTCACCGCGTGGCGTGGGGCCGTGCTGGTCGTCTCGCACGACCGCTATTTCCTGGATCGCGTGACCAACCGCACGATCGAAGTGGATCACCATGCCGCCTACCTCTATCACGGCGCCTATTCCCAGTTCGTCCGCCTGCGCACGGAGCGCCTGGAGCGCTGGGAGCGCGAGTATGTCACCCAGCAGGAGCACATCGCGCACCAGGAAGACTTCATTCGCCGCTATAAGGCTGGCCAGCGTGCCAAAGAGGCACGGGGACGGCAAAAGCAGCTGGACCGGCTGGAGCGCGTGGATCGTCCGCCTGAGCAGCAGACGATCCGGTTCCATCTGGGCGCGCGCTATGAGTCTGGCCAGACGGTGCTCACCACCGACAAGCTCGTGGCTGGCTTTCCGCCGCGGCCCGGCGAGGGGGGTGATGGCCTGCGTCTGGCTGTGCCAGATATCATGCTGGTGCGCGGCGAGCGAGTCGCGCTGATGGGCGCGAACGGCAGCGGCAAGACGACGCTGCTGCGCACGCTGCTGGGGGAGATCCCCCCGCGCTGGGGGCGGGCCAGTCTGGGGCACAACGTGCATATCGGCTATTACGCGCAAACGCACGAGCACCTGGATTCAGCGCTCACCGTGCTCGATGAGGTGCGCCAGAGCACCTCGCTGAGTGAGGAGGGCGTGCGCACGTTCCTGGGACGCTTCCTCTTCACCGAAGATGATGTCTTCAAGCCGGTGGGCGCGCTCAGTGGCGGCGAGCGGGCGCGTGTGGCGCTGGCCAAGCTGAGCCTGCAAGGGGCAAATTTTCTTGTGCTCGACGAGCCGACTAACCACCTAGACCTCCCATCACGTCAGGCCCTTGAGACGATTCTCAGCGAGTATGACGGCACCATCCTCTTCGTCTCACACGACCGCTACTTTGTGGACGCCCTGGCGACCCAAGTGTGGACCGTCGCGGACGGTCGCTTGCAGGTGCACCAGGGCAACTACACACGATTCCGCCAGCACGCGCAGGTGGCAGCCCACGGCGCGAAGGGCTCCGCAAGCGCGAAGAAGGCGGTGCAGCGTGGGTCCACCGGCAGCGGCGCGAAGCAGGCCACCAGGACAGCGCAGACGGTGGAGGCCGAGATCACGGCGCTCGAAAGCAAGGTCAGCGCCATCGAGGCAGAGCTGGCTGAGGCCAGCGCACACGGCGACGTGGGGCGCATCACCATGCTGGGCACGGACTATGAGCATGCGCAGGAGCTATTGCACACGCTGTATGATGAGTGGGCTGAGCTTGCCTCCTAGGTAAATAGCGGGCATAGTGTGAATGAAGCCGAGATCCTCCCTGACACAAAGGGGTTGAGCGCATGCCTTACATCTTGGGGCTCACGGGGAACATCGCGTGTGGCAAGACGACCGTAGGGTTACTGCTGCTCGAGCTTGGCGCGCATGTGTATGTGGATGCGGATACTGTCGTGCACGAGCTCTATGGCCCCGGTCAGCCGCTGGTGCCCCGCCTGGCCGAAGCGTTCGGTCAGCAGATCGTGGCGCCGGATGGGAGCGTAGACCGCAGGATGCTGGGCAATCTCGTCTTTGGGAACCCACCGATGCTCAGGCAACTCGAGCAGATCGTGCATCCCGCCGTGCTCTCCGCGCTGTCGTCACGCTTATACGACATCCCAGAGCACGGTGTGGGCGTGCTGGATGCGGTGAAGCTCGTGGAATCTGGGTATGCGCCGCTGTGCCATGCGGTTTGGCTGGTCACGTGCGACGAGGCGACCCAGATCGCACGCATGATGGGCTCACGCGGCTTGACCGAAGCGGACGCGCGCGCCCGGCTGGCGTCTCAGCCCTCGCCGGAGGCCAAGCGAGGCGTCGTGACGGAGGTCATCGAGAATGACGGCTCGCTCGACGACGTCAGGCAGCGTGTCAGCGCCGCATGGCAACGATTTGTCGCAACACTCCCAGGGGGAGAGGTATCGCGTTGAATTTATCTCGCACTCGTATCGTCTGCACCATCGGCCCGGCCAGTGACTCTGAGGCCATGCTCAAGGATCTGATCCATGGCGGTATGCGTGTAGCCAGGCTCAATTTCTCTCATGGCACCCATCAGTCACACGCGGTCACCATCAAGCGCATTCGCGCAGTGGCAGCCCTTACCGGCGAGCACATCGCCATCTTGCAGGACCTGCAAGGCCCGAAGATTCGCACGGGTGGCCTCGTAGGGCACACGCCGGTGACCCTGCGCGATGGGGCGCCGTTCACCATTACCACGGAGCCCGTAGATGGGGATGTCACACGCGTTTCGACGACCTACACGCCACTGCCGCGTGACGTGAAGCGCGGCGATCAGATCTTGCTGTGCGATGGCGGGGTCGAGCTGCGGGTGGAAAAAGTCGCCGGCGCTGAAGTGCGCACTACGGTGGTGCACGGCGGCGCGCTGGCCGAGCATCAGGGAATCAACCTGCCACGTGTCACGCTGAGCACCCCGGCCCTCACCACCAAGGATCGCGAGGATGTCGCGTTCGGCGTCGAGCAGGGTGTGGACGCCATCGCGCTGAGCTTCGTGCGGCGGCCAGAGGACGTGCTGGAGCTGCGTGACCTGGTCGCGAGTCTCGCGCCCGGCTATGAGCGCGGCCTCATTCCTGTCTTCGCGAAGATTGAGAAGCCCGAGGCGGTCTCGCGCTTGGACGATATCCTCGAAGTGGCACAGGGTGTCATGGTGGCGCGTGGGGACCTCGGGGTCGAGATGGCGCTCGAAGAAGTGCCACTGGTGCAAAAGCGCATCATCCGCGCCGCGAACCTCGTGGGCATCCCAGTCATCACGGCGACGCAGATGCTGGAATCCATGATTACCAGCCCACGCCCAACGCGCGCCGAGGTCAGCGATGTCGCCAACGCGATTCTCGATGGGACCGATGCCGTCATGCTGAGCGCCGAGACGGCCAAGGGCGCGTATCCGCTCGAGACGGTGCACGTGGCGCAGCATGTGGCGCAGGCGACCGAGCGCAGCGGGATTCCCAGTCTGCCGGCGGATGCGCCACACCCCACCCATGCCCATGCGGTGGCGAGCGCCGCGCACAATCTGGCCATGGCGGCGCATGTCCGTCTCATCGTGGTCTACACGCGATCGGGGCTCACCGCACAGCTCATCTCGCGTGAGCGCCCGGCCGCGCCGATCATCGCCTATTCACCCGATGAGGCGGTGTGCCGCAAGCTCGCCCTCTGGTGGGGCGTCGTGCCGTTGCTGAGCCCGCGACATGATTCCACCGATGATCTGCTCCGCTGGCTGGACGCCCACCTGCGCGAGCAAGACCTGGCCCGCAAAGACGACCGGGTCGTGCTGGTGGGGGCCATGCCACTCATCGGCACGGTGCGCACGAACTTCGTCAAGCTCCACACCGTCGGGGAGCTCGATGACTTGCCGCGGGCCCGGCTCTAGCGCGCTGCGCCCTCGAAGTCGCGTGGACGCGTGAACCCGAAGACCTCGCGAGCGATGCCGATGGACACGGCCAGGGCGATGGCGGTCGTGATGATGGCCATGGTGATCCACAGCCAGAGGAGGTAGGGCTCTGTGCTATAGGTGTCGGCAACGATCATCACGATGATGACGAGCGGCACGACCGGCAGGGAAGCGCAGGTTCCCAGCACGAAGAGCCTGGTGAACGTATCCACAAGAGGCATGGCCAGGGTTTTCGGCGCGCGATAGTGCTGGCCTGGGCCGGCCTTGGGAATCTTCACGAAGACGCGGTCATCGCTATTCGCGGGTGTCTGTGGTGGTGTCGTCGCGCTCACTTGGAGACCTCACTTGCCCAATGACGGCATGGCACACGGCAATGTGAATATTCATGCCCACATGCTTAAGTGTAGGCCCGTTTCTAGGCACCGTCAAGCGCGCGACGACCAAAGCATGCCACTATTGCCGCGCTGCTGTCGGCTCGTGTCGGATAGGGGGACTTGACGAAAGGCCCTCTCACGCTGCTTTATGTCGGCAAGGACAAAATTGCATGCTCGCGACGTCGTGACGAGCGAACGCCTGGAGGCGCTATCTGGCCCGGGAAACGAGCGCGTGCGACACCAAGTGAAAGAGCGCGGCTATGGGCATTGATGACCGAGTTGCTCCACAGGGAGCCGCCAGTGGCACACGAATCATGCAGCCGCCTGAGGAGATCACCGAGCGAGAGGCAGCGGACCTCGCGAAGACGGTCACCAGCGACAGCCTCAAGCTATACCTACGCGAGATCGCCCGCATTCCACTCCTTTCCGCGAGTGAGGAGGTCGAGCTCGCGCAGCGAATCTGGCAGGGTGACAAGCTGGCTCGCAACGCCCTCATCGAGGCCAACCTGCGCCTCGTCGTCAGCATCGCCAAACGCTATCTCAATCAGGGTCTCGCCCTCGAAGACCTCATCGGTGAAGGAAATCTGGGCCTCATTCGCGCGGTAGGCAAATTTGATCCAGAGCGAGGCTTTCGCTTTTCCACCTATGCGACCTGGTGGATTCGGCAGGCGATTACACGGGCCCTCCTCGATGGCGCTCGCACCGTGCGGCTGCCGGTCTATGTGATGGAAGAAGTGATGCGCATGCATCGCGCACGCCGCCAGATGTATGTCGAGCTGGGCCGTGAGCCGCAAGTCAGCGAGATTGCGCAGCGGCTGGATATCACGCCCAAACGCGTGAGCGAGCTCTTGGTCTGGTCTGAGCGGGTCTATTCGTTAGATGCGCCATTCTCCGACGATGACGAGAACACGCTGAGTGATGTGATCGAAGACAAGAATGATCGCGGCCCCGTCGAGCTCACCGACGAGTCGCTCTTGCGGCAGGAAGTGCGCAAAGCGCTGAACGGGCTGACAGATCGCGAGCGCCAGGTGATCGAGCTCAGATTTGGGCTGGCAGACGACCACAATCACACGCTCGAAGATGTCGGTAAGACACTCAATGTCACCCGTGAGCGGGTGCGCCAGATCGAAGAGCGCGCCATGCGCAAGCTGCGGCATCCGCACTTCAATGGCAACCTCCGCGAGTACATTGACTGATGGCTGCTGCAAAGGCACAGAGCAACCTTCCCCGCATCGGCTTCGTCGGCGCGGGTGCGGTGGCCACCACGCTCGCTCAGGCGCTGGCCGGCATCGGTGAGGCGCCGCGCGGTGTGAGCGCGCGTGGGATGGCGCATGCTGAGGCGCTGGCCGCGAGCGTGCCCGGATGCGTGGCACTGCCAAGCGCTCAGGACGTGGCAGAGGCCGCCGACCTCATCTTTCTCGCCGTGCCCGATGATCTAATCGCTCCCGTCGCCTCCAGCGTGCGCTGGCAGCCACGCCATCGCGTCGTCCATCTCGCTGGCGCGCGCTCGGCCAGTGAGCTGGCTGCGGCCAGCCGTGCAGGCGCACAGGTCGCCGCCCTGCATCCACTGATGACGTTCCCACGTGGGGCCGCACCCACCCCGGCCCAAGCGCTGGCCAAGATTGAGGGAGCCACCTGGGCCATCGAGACCGGCGATGACGCATTGCTCGACCTGCTCATAGACCTGACCTCACGGCTGGGCGGGAGCTGGATCCGTCTCACGGAGGCTGACCGCGTGCCCTATCATCTCGCGGCGGTGCTGGCCTCCAACTATGTCGTGACGCTGCTCGCGGGCGCAGTGCGCCTGTGGGAGGGATTCGGAGTGCCGCGCTCTCGTGCGCTGCTCGCGCTCACACGATTGACAGAGGCCGCGCTGGGCGACCTGGCAGCCGTCGGCTTGCCACAGGCGCTCACGGGGCCAGTGGCGCGAGGTGACCTGGGCACGGTGACGGCGCACCTGGCATGGCAGCGTGCGCATCTGGCCTCAGACCCGCAGCTCCTCGCGCTGCGCGATGCCTATGTCGCATTGGCGCGGCTCGCGATACCGGTGGCAGTCGAGAAGGGAAGCCTGTCACCTCAGGCGGCGGATGAGCTCCGGCTGGCGCTCCGTGACGCACTGGCTGCCCCGCTCGACCCGCCACGACATGACTCTAGCCGGGGCAGCATGTGATCTACGCGTCTGGCCCGATCTCGAAGTACACCTTGCGCGCGCTGTGGTCGGCAAAGAGCTTGACGCCTTCCGTGAAGCTCTCTAAGGGGAGGCGGTGCGAGATGAATCCCTCGACCGACGCGATGCCTCTGGCGAGCAGATCGAAGGCAGCGCGCAGATCGGCCGGTGATGAGGAATAGGTGGCCGTGAGCGTCTGCTCACGGCTGTAGAGCGCGCCGACATCCAGCGCCGTCACCTGCACAGGGCTGGCGGCGAAGATGTGGACCGAGCCGCCGGGGCGCAGGAGCCCAAGCGCCCCGCTCATCGCGAGCGAGCTGCCCGCTGTGATGAAGGCGACATCCGCGCCACGGCCTTCTGTCCGCTCACGCACGCGCTCGGCCACATCCGTTTCGGTGGCGAGACAGGCCATCACGCCGTGGCTCAACGCCCAGTCCACACGTTGTGGCAACACATCTACGCCAATGGGATGAGCGCCACGGGCTACGACTGAGCGCGCCAGCAGCATCCCGACCGTGCCCAAGCCATAGATGATCGCCACATCACCACTGCCGAGCGCCGACCGGCGCACCGCGCGCACCGCACAG
>DASWAC010000300.1:0-2063 GCA_036391335.1 Ktedonobacterales bacterium | reverse complement strand
GGCCTGCGCGAGGTCACGTGTGAGGAATGCCACGAACGGGGGAGACGCAAGCCGTTATGTCTCGCCCTATGCGCTCGCCGCATCAATCGCGTGCAGCTCGGCAGCTCGGCGATAGAGGGCTACGTAGTTCTCGGCTGAGGCGTCCCACGAGAAGTCGGCGCTCATGGCCTGCTGCATCAGGTTGTGCCAGATGGCGGGCTGGCGCGCATAGAGCTGCACCGCGCGCACGACCGCCGCGAAGAGGTCATAGTGGTCATAGCGGGCGAAGGTGAAACCGTTTCCCTGGCCAGTCGCCGGATCATACTCATGGACGGTATCTACCAGCCCACCAGTGAGATGCACGATGGGAATGCAGCCATAGCGCATGGCAAGCATCTGGGTCACGCCGCAGGGCTCGAACGCGGATGGCATGAGCAGCATGTCTGAGCCAGCGTAAATGGCCCGGCTGAGCGCGTCGTTGAAGGTAAATTGGACGGACAGCTGCTCTGGATAGCGGCGCGCGACTGCCTGGAGCATATCGTGATATTGCTGATCGCCCGTGCCCGCGATGACCATCTGCACCCCTTGGTCAAGCAGCGGGATGAGGGCGTGATCCATCAGGTCGAAGCCTTTCTCGCGCACCAGACGAGAGATCATGCAGAGCAGCGGTACATCTGACCGCACGGGAAGGCGGCAGCGCTCTTGCAGGGTGCGCTTGTTGAGGGGGCGGTCAGCAAAGTCGAGCGCGTCGAAGCGCGCCGTGATGGTGTTGTCAGTCTCAGGGTTGAACTCTTCGGTGTCGATCCCATTGAGGATGCCATAGAGCCGCGTGTTGCGCTCACGCAGCAGAGGGTCGAGCCGCGCCCCAAATGGCGGCGTGAGGATCTCGCGCGCGTAGCGCGGGCTGACCGTGTTGATGACATCCGCAAAGAGAATGCCCCGGCCCATGAGGTCCACTACATCGGCCAGCTCGGGCACCTGGGGATAGAGAAAGCCGTCCTCGGCGACGCCGGCGACTTCGAGGATGCGGTGGCCAAAGATGCCCTGAAAGGCGAGATTGTGGATGGTATAGACAGTCGCGGCTCGCGAGAGAGCCTCATGATCGCGCAGCAGAGTCTTCGTCCAGTTGGGGATGATCGCCGTCTGCCAGTCGTGGCAGTGGATGATGTCGGGTTCCCAGTCAATGGCGCGGGTCAGCTCGAGGGCGGCGCGCGAGAAGAGGATGTAGCGCTCCCCGTCGTCGCTGTGGCCATAGAGCTGGTCGCGTTGGAAGTAGTGGGGCGCATCAATGAAATCCACCCGCACGCCGCCGCGCTGCTCGGCTTCCAGCACGTTTACCCGTTCCGTGCCCGGATTCATCGGCACCTTCATGTTTGCGGCGAGGGTCGAGAGATGCCAGCGCTCGGGGTCCACCACTTTATAGCGCGGCAGCACCACCCGCACATCGTGCCCCAGCTTGCTCAGCGCCCGTGGCAGCGCCCCCACCACATCCGCCATGCCACCTGTCTTGATGAACGGTGTGGACTCTGAGGCCACCATGAGGATGCGCAGCGGACTCCCGCGCAGGGCGGCGGCCACATCGAGTGGGGTGCCCGCCAGGGGCAGCGGAGCGCCATCGGGAGATGCGCCCGCAGACTGACCGGCACGCTGGCGAAATGACTGCGACATGGTCTTACAGCTCCACACCGCGAACACGGCGACTCCTTGACCCTGCCAGGAGCCACCAGGACATCCCAGCCCGAGAGAGCGCACAGGCATGCAGGCGGCGCACGGGGCAGGGGTAATACCCCAAGTATAGCAGCATTGCGCCTCTCACGCGAGTCAGCCTGAGCGCAGACCCAAGCGCGCAAGGGTCGCACCGACGCGACCGTGGGCGATGGCGCGGGCACGACAAAGGGGGCCAGAGGAATCGCTTCCTCTGACCCTCATGCGACAGCAGATGCGCTACGCGTGCGCAGCGCCGTTCCCATTCGCCAGCGCGGGCTCCTCATGACCGTCAGGCCCGGCGGCGGAAAAAGCCAGCGCACCCGTCATCGTAACGAAGATGCCGAGGGCGACCAGCTCGGAATAGATGATCGGCTGAG
>DASWAC010000299.1:0-7598 GCA_036391335.1 Ktedonobacterales bacterium | reverse complement strand
GTCGGCCCTTCATGGTCTGGCCGCAGCTGGTTACACGCTCTGTGGATGTCCGGCTGGCGCAGAGCGGACCGATGGATATCGTCACCGCCGGGCGCTATGTTGACCAGGTGGCCACCGCGCTCGAATTCGCTTTGGAGCGTGGCATCCTGCACCGGAACCTGTCTGCCCAGTGCATCCTCCTCCAGCTCAACGGGCAGGCCGTCGTGGCTGACTTCGGCGTGCGGGGCCTGGCAGAGCGGCTGAGCGATTCGGCGCCGTCTGAGCGCTTTTACGGGAGCATCGAGGCCTGCGCCCCAGAGCAACTCGCAGGGGGAATCGTGAGCCCGGCCACGGATGTCTATGCGCTGGGTGGGGTGACCTATCGCCTCCTCACTGGGCGACCTCTCTTTGAGGGCAGCGCGCCTGAGATGATCATCGAGCAGCACTTGCGCGCCGCGCCGCCATCCATCGACCTTGGGCGCACACGCTTCCCCAGCGGGCTGGCGCAGGTGTTGCAGCGAGCGCTGGCCAAAGATCCCCAGCAGAGATTCGCGCGCGTCGGGGCCTTCGCGAATGCCTATCAGGAAGTGGTCACGCCAAATAGCGCGACACGCATCCCCTTCAGTGATGTCCCCATCGGGCAAGGACAGCTTCGCGTCGCCACCGCTGTCCCTTCTGGGAGCGTCGGCGCCGTCGTGTCGAGTGCCCCGGTAGGAACCGTGCGGCCTGATGGGGCGACGTCCATCACGGCGACGCCCGACGCGCCCGTGGGTCCTTCGCGACCGATCGGCACGGCAATGCCATCAGGTCCGGCAGCGCCACCGTGGACGACGCCTACCCTTCTCAGGGGCGCGCTGGCCCTGGTGCTGCTGATGGCGGTGGTCTTCGCGGGCCTCTTCATCACAGGCAAAGGGCCATTTGCTGGTCTGGGGGCGGCCACGGTGAAGCCAGTGGGCAGCGCGGAATTCGTTGACAATCCGGCGGAAGCCATCGGAGATTCGGATGCGCTGCATGTGGAGGTGAGCAAGCTTGGCGCACCGGCGGCGGGATCCTATTACGCGGTGTGGATGATTGACCAGCGAAACGAGCGAGTCACGCCCATCGGCAAGCTCGTCGCGACGGGACCGCAGACCTACGCGCTGCAGACCGAGAAGATCGGCAGTGTGCAGGCTGGCGTGAACCTAATCGCGGCCGGTGACAAGCTGGAGGTCACCGAGGAGCACGGGGCAGTGCAGGCGCCGGTGGGTCCGGTTCGGCTCAGCGGCACGTTCCCCCCAAAGACCTACATCCATATCCAGCATTTGCTCACGCGCTTCCCAGCCACTCCGGGGAATATCGGCCTGGTGGTGGGTGTGCTGCTGCAAACGCGAGACCTCGACGCGCAGGCCGCCATCTTGCAGAACGCCTTCGCGAGTCACAATGCGCTCGCCGTCCGCTGCAGCGCCCAGAGCATCACCGACATCATCGAGGGCGCACAGGGCGGCCACTATCAGCCACTGCCCGCCGCCTGCGCTGCCGTGAACGTGACCCAGGCCGGTGATGGCTTCGGCCTGCTGGGCAAGTCCCAGAACGCGGGCACAGGTCTCAGCGGTTACCTCGACCTGGCCGTGGATCATGCCTCACTTGCAGCCACGCAGCCAGACGCGACGGCTCAGATCCGCCTGCATGCGGGCCATGTCGAGACGGCGCTCGCCAATATCAAGGGATGGGTGACGACGGCAGATCAAGACGCGCTCGCGCTGCTGAGCGACCCGGCGAGCGTGGCGGCGTCCACTGACCTATTGCGCGTCAGCGATAAGGCCTATCACGGGAATGTCGGGAACAGCGACCAGACCATCAACCCAACGCCCGCCGAGGGTGGGGGCATCATCGCCTATGAGCATGCGCAGTTCATGGCGACGCTGACGCTGCACGCGGGCAGCTGAGCCAGACTCAGTGTGCACAGCCAGATAGTTTGTCTCGCCGCCGGCAAGTATCGCCACGACCGGGCGTGCCCAACACAAAGCCCAGGGCCGGAACCCTGGGCGAGTGTGATGAATTTGCGAGGGCTCATGCCACGACGGTGAGTGTGCCGCGCATGTAGCCACTGGTCGCCATTGGGCCATCCCAGCCAACGGAGCCGGTGCCGCAGGGAACGTAGCACTGGAAGGTATAGGTGCCTGCCTTGGCCGGCGTGCGGAAGCTAAAGGTGACGGTCACATTGTTTGCGTCTCCCACCGGGTCGCCCGAGATGGGCACATTGAGGTGCAGCTGAGGGATAGTGAAAGTGTGCGCGATGTGACCCGCATCAAGTGATTTGTATGACTTGCCATCCATGATGGCGGCGCCATCTGCGGTGCCTTGCACATTGAGGAAGGGTGAGTCGGCCGGCAAAGAGTCATCGCCCAGGTCGAAGTTGCGGATGGTCACGGTGACGAGCGAGTTCGCCGGCAGGGCCGTCACGCTGGTGGCGATGTAGGTGGGGAAGTTCTGCGCCGGGCCACCGGGCTTCACAGGAAGGATATCGAAGGTCAAATGCTGGGTCGTGGAGCGCGAGCCCGCTGCGGTAGCCCCACAGCCTGCCAGCACCGCCAGAGCGCCGGTGGCGAGGAGTGCGAGAAGGCCAAACAAGGTGATCATTTTTGACCACGAGCGCGTGACGCCTGAGACAGGGGTTGGGAGATCGGTGTTCATGGTGCTCCTCCTGTGAGGCGGTAGTGAGAATAGAGCCGCATCGGCTCAGAATGCCGATGGCGACGTGATTGGAGTTCCAGCGACTGGGTGTCTTTGGTCCTCGTGAGAGAGGATAGTTGCTGTTGCTCACAGCACTATCACGACGAGAGTGCTGAAATCACGGCGGAGTCACAGGAGTCGGTGCCTCATGCCAGCGTCTTATCTCCGCTTGAGGTGCAAGCTATTGCGAGGCCACATTTTCCCTGGCTCTGGGCGCAGTGATGGCGGCCCATGCCATCGCCTGCGGAGCGCATCACAAAGCCCAGGGCGGGAACCCTGGGCAGATAGAGTGGGCACACGCGCTCTGCCGCGCCCAGCCTGAGCCGGCTCTGTCACGGGTGCGCAATGTGGCAGCGGTGGTGCGGCTAGCTATCGCTTTGCCTCGGCTCGCTGGGGTCAGGTGAGATGGCCGCGACGGAGGTCCAGGGGACGAAGGTGATCGCCCCTCCGGCGGCGGAGCCGAGATCCTTGAAGATGACGCCCTGGGCGTCCCATGCCACCAGCTCGGCGTGCATCGCTGGCCCAATCGGGATCTTGATGTAGACACGGCCGCCGGCTTTGAAGTAGTGATTGAAGACCCCGTCGTTCATCGGCTAGCTCCTCATTGGTGCCCGACTTGTGCGCCGTTGATGGCCCCGCCTCCTTGGCCCGGGGGGTCAGCCTCGGTCCCGGCGCACAGTTCGCGCACTCAGGCGCGGCGCACACACTCTTTGCCGCGTGTGCGTGACTGCGCCTGGCATAGGGGTAGGCGCGAGATGAGCGCTGAGCGCGCATCACGGTCGGGGATAGCTCTTGATGTGCGAATCGCCTGGGCAGAACGTGGCCAGTAAGCGCATGAGCTCCCTGTCATTGCCTTCGCGTTGAGCCTGACACACAGCCAGCCGCGCATTATCATAATCGGCAAACGACATCTGATTGTTGCTCACCATGCGGGCTGTGGTATCGGTCACAGCGACGACGACGGCGGTTCTCCATAAGGCCACTGCACTCGGACTTCTCACCATGTTCCTGCTCCCTGGTTCAACAAGTAGCCTTGGCCAGCCTGTGCACTTATTCTCTCACACCTGTCTCGCCTGTTGCCACAACGGCAGAGGGGTGAGCCAGGAACGTGTGAGGAGTTACGCTCGACTCCCTTGTGGCGTGTCGCTCTGGCGCCTGAGGGCTGCTCCCAGCTTAACGCACAGCGTCTCCTCGCGTCGAGTCCCTCATGAGACGGCAACGCTTCTCACGTTGCACACGCGGATGCGCTCGCGGCTACACTGTAGTGAGCGAGAGGAGGAATGCGCAGCATGAGCGACGGCATTAACCTGGCGGAGAAGCTTGCCCTCTTTTCAGATCAGTGGGCCCCACGAATCATCACGCGCCTCAATGACTATAAGGTAATGGTCGTGAAGGTCCAGGGGGAGTTCGTGTGGCACCAACACGATGACACTGACGAGCTCTTTCTAGTCCTCCATGGGCGCCTGACGATCCGGCTTCGTGATCGCGAGGTCGAGCTGGGTCCCGGCGAGCTCTATGTGGTGCCACGTGGCATCGAGCATCAGCCATTCGCGGAAGAGGAAGCTCACCTGCTCTTGATCGAGCCAATGGGGACCCCAAACACCGGTGATCAGGCCACTGCCGCGCCAGAGCGGACGATTTGACCAGGGGCATGATGACTCATTCGTGTGCGAGGGCTCCTCGACGGATGAGGCAGCGCACGCCTGTGGCTTGAGCGCTGGAAGGGGCTGCCCACATGACCACGCGCAACGTGAGCTGGCTGACCGCGGGCTGGATGCGCCTGCCAGGCTTGCTCCTGCTCGCCAGTGTCGCGGGCGGGTGCGCTGCCGTGGCGAGAGGCGCGGCTGTGGCTGCCACGCCCCAGGGAGCATGCGCGCCGACCGATCAGGATCAGTATGTGTATGACCCTGGACGACTCCAGGTCGTGCAGGCCTGCATCCGTGTGACAGGCACGGTTGCCGACACTTGGGTGAGCACCGACGGCGATAGCATCATCCTGCTGCGTCTCGATCCGCCATTCGCGCATCTGCTCACCCCAGGGAACTTCGTGGGGGAAGATCAGGGCAGACTGGGCATCGAGGCTGTCTGCACGGTCCCACCCGTGGAAGCCCTG
Source organism: Ktedonobacterales bacterium (assembly GCA_036391335.1). GTDB lineage: Bacteria > Chloroflexota > Ktedonobacteria > Ktedonobacterales > JADMIN01 > DASWAC01. The sequence continues at coordinate 2,794 of DASWAC010000299.1, read as the reverse complement.
GTCCTCGCGCTGTGCGCGGGCGATCCCGATCCGGCTGTCGGGCCGTATCCCGCGATAGGAGCGCATGTCTGGGTAGAAGGTCGCTACATCTACGATCTGCATCATGAAGGACATGCTGAGCTGCACCCACTGTATCGCTTTGGCACCGTGGCGGCGTGAGCCGCGATAACATGTGCGAGGGAAGGGGGCGGCCAGCGATGTCTCAGGTACGTCGTGTTGGCTGGCGTGGCGCCGGGCTAAGCTGGGTAGCGGCAAACACGCTGGGATACGCCCTCGCCTGGGCAGCGTGGGAGCGGTGGAGTCAGCCCATCGGGCCACTGTTGAGCGGAATGCTCGGAGGCAGCCTGACGCTCGCGCTGTATGGAGCGACGCTCGGCGTGGGGGTGAGCGTGGCGCAGGCACTTGCCCTGGGGCGACAGTCGGTGCGGCCATTGTGGTGGATCATAGCGACAATGCTGGGCTTCTCGGTGAGCTTTGTGGTGGCATCCTGGGTTGGCCTGGCAGTCATACGCGCTTTCCCAGCCGACTCCCCCACCTATCTCAGCAACGGCGCCGTCATCATCGCCTTCGGGCTGTCGCTGGGTGCGGGCATTGGCCTGGCGCGCTGGCTGGTCTTGCGCACGCAGGACTCCGCCGCCAGAGGCTGGATTCTCGTCAGCGCCGTCTGTTTCCTGCTCGGCTATGGGGCAACGGTGGGTCTCTTCCAGCTAGCGCCACCCATCGAGCAGATAGCGCTGGGCGCGCTCTTCGGCGGGAGTGTTGGTGCCATCACGTCCATCGCCGAGTGGCTCTGGCTTAGGCGCCGGCACGAGGCATGGGCACAGACTGCCGCGCCATGGCCTCCTCAAGGTGAGCACCCTGACACTATTTCTGGCCGATGACCACGTAGAACGGAGCATACCCGTGGATGTGAGGTGACCCGAGGTCTGTCCGCGCCCCCTCGAGGGTCTCGTCGAATTGCTGCTGTGTGGCCAAGCCCGCATTGACGACCACTCCGCCATAGCCCTTGCACGCGGTCAAGTAGTCGAGCGCGCCCATCTCGCCGATGCGGCCACCCCAGGAACTCGCCGGGATGTTGACCACGGACGCGCCGATGTTGCGCAGCCCGGCCTCCTGCATGAAGGTGTTGACACGGGTCGCGTTCATGCGATCCACCCCACGACCCGCCGCGAGCTGGGTGACCCAGGTCATGATGAGGTCTGTGTGCGGCCCTCCATTGTGGATCCCAGTGGTCTCTACGGATTCTACCCAGCCGCCCGGCTTCAATATCCGCGCCACCTCGCGCATCACAGTGACCCATCGGTTCGCCGGAATCGCCGTGAAGAGCAAGCGCATGTGAACGAAGTCGAAGCTCTTGTCGGCGAAGGGCAAGCCTTCCAAGAGGTTTCCCGGCACGAATGTATAATTCGCCGGGCGGATGTCGTAGCCACGGCCAGCAGCCTCATCCACTGGCGGTGGGTTCACATCGAGGCCCACGACCTTGGCGTGAGGAAAGACCTGGGCCATATCGAGTGCCCAACGGCCAGTCCCGGTGCCCACGTCGAGAATGCTCTGCGGGTTGTGGAGTGGCGGCGCGTATAAGCCCTTTAGGGCGTAGCGCAGCAAGAAATGCTGGAAGTCGAGCCGGTTGAGGTCCTCCGTGTCGCGAGGGAGGGCGTAGGGCAGCCCCACGGTGCGCATGCGTCCGCCGATGAGGGCGACCGGCGTGCCTTCCTGCAGGGCGAGCACCTCCAGCAGGTCGGCGCCAGCCTTTGGGCGCTTGCGGAGCCAGCCAAACCATCGCATTGCGCATCGCCTCCTCGCCTATGCGCGGCGCACAGGTCACATGGGGTAAAACGGTAAGCCGGGAAAGAATTGCTCGGGCGAGATCCCCTCAGGCAGGTGAAGGATGACCAGGATTATACCAAGTTTCGTTGGCGGCGCCATCTCGACACGGCCGCCCACGCGCTCCACCGCGCCTCTGCCGCGCTTTACCTGGTCAATGTTCTGTTGGTTGGCCAGCAGTGCCTGATAGGTAATCAACCTCATCCATGCACGCTCCCTGCCTTCCTCTCATGCGCTGCTCAGCATCACACGAGGCTCGCGGCCCCGCAAAGGCTCTACGGTGAGCCTTGCCGGCGCGTGGTGTTTACCATGCAACCAGCATACCCATGCTGTCAATGGAACCCGCTTGCCCCCGTTGCCCATGCGAAGGCCAGGACCGTCAGTGGTCGCACCTGCGCTACGGTCGAGCAGATTGGAAGCGCCGAGCGTCGAGCCGGAAGGCGGGAAGCCACGCGACCTGGGGAAGTCTGGCATGCCGTGGCAGTATCCCGACCGACACTGTCAAGTCGTCAGCGGCAGGAGAGAATCGGCAAGCTTGCCTATGGCTCGGTGGCCAGCCGATCACTCGCCTGCCGCAGGAGTGACTGCACCCCGCTTCGCACTGCCTGGAGCCGATTGGCGTAGTAGAGCAGTGCGATGCCATGGAGGATGGCATAGATGCCAAGAAGCCAGGTGAGGGTGATCGCGCCCGAGCGTGGCCAGATCGCCAGCAAGACGCCAAAAATGACTGACAGGAGGCCAGATAGGCCAGCCAGCCACGGATGCGCCAGAGTAGACGGCATGGCCAGCGCGAAGGCGATCTCGAGCACTCCCGTGAAGATGGCCCAGGCGGCGACCAGGAAGACGACCGCCAGCGCGGTGAGACCTGGCCAGACAAAGGCCGCGACTCCCGCGGCGACACCGAGAAGGCCACTGGCAGCAAGCCACCCCCAGCGCTGATGCGTCTCACCGGCACGCACGGCGGTCACAA
>DASWAC010000298.1:0-3370 GCA_036391335.1 Ktedonobacterales bacterium | reverse complement strand
GTCCAACGCAGGCGGCGCGAGAGGGAGCTGCACGGCTTGGTCAATCTCATCAGACGCGCCATCGGGCACCCAGACACGCACACGCGCCTCACGCGTGCCCATTCCTCGGTTCCCACGGCTGGGCTCTTGCAAGACGGCGATCTCGACCTCATCGCGATTGCGACCTAACCGTGCGAGCGCCTGGAGAATGGCGTCCTCCACCGTGCGTCCGGAGGCTTCAATACTTTCCACCGCGCGGGGCCTCCTTCAAAAGGCTCTATCGTGGGGGCAGGCTTACCGCGTCTGCCCATCATCCGTGAGATCATCGCTGGTCGCGTCGCGCGCGATGGCGTCTTCAGGCAGCACCGTCTTCCCATTCTCGCTGCTGCCGGCATCGGCCGCGATGCGCTGCTCGGGGAGTGCGCTGCTGGGCTTAATCAGCTGTGGGCGGTTGCTGCGTGAGGGCTGAGCGGTCCGACGGCCCTGTGGAGGGCGCGCGCTGCTGCCATTGTAGCCATTCCTGTTCCCGTTCGAGCCGCTGCGGCCCACAGGCGGTGTGGGTGGCGTAGTGGCCGCCTCCACGCTGCTCGCGGCACTGGCTGGCTCAGCGATCGTGGTGGACCCATTCTGACTGACGGTTTGCGTGCGTGCGGCGGCCAGTTGCTCTTGCATGGTCTTGCGCACTTCGTCATATTGCGCGCGTATGCGAGCCAAGATGCCCTTGGGAGGCTCGCTGGGAACCACCGTTGGCGGACTGGCGGAAGATCGGCTGGCGCGTGCGGCGGCGGTGGTCGGGGCGGCGCTGGTCGCCGTGGCGGGCGCCTTCACCGGGTCGGGGCGGAACTTGCGCCCGTTAATGAAGTATTGCTGCACCGCTGAGAAGCCCGTCGAGAAGGCCCAGTAGAGCGGGAGGCCGGCAGGCACGGTGAGCGCGATGAAGAGAGTCATGCCAGGGGCGAAAAACTGCATCATCTTCATCGTCTGCTGCGTCGCATCCGGCGCCTTATTGGGCGTGGCGGACGGCTGCGGGATCGTCATGCGCATCTGCAGGAAGGTGGCCAGCGCGGCGATGATCGGCAAGATATGCGAGGGATCAGACACCGCAAGGTTCAATCCCAGGAACATGGTGTTGGGCAGATGGGCGAGGTGAGGGATGAAGGGATAGATATCGGCGTTCACGCGGGAGAGATGCTGCGCGATGGATTCCACATGGCCGTTCGCGAGCTTTCCAGGCTGGAGGACGGCGAAGAAGGAGTAGTAGAGGGCATAGAGGAACGGCAGCTGGATCAGCAAAGGCAGACAGCCGCCCGCGGGATGCACCCCATGTGATTTATAGAGCGCCTGCTGCTCGGCCATCATGGCCTGGGGATTCGGGTTATTGCGATATTTCGCCTGGATCTCTTTGAGCGCGGGGGCGAGCTGCTGCATGGCCCGGCTGTTGCGCAGCTGGGCACGTGTCACCGGGATGAGCGCGACTCGCAGCAAGAGTGTGAGAATGACGATAGCGAGGCCAAAGCTGCCCACGATGTGATAGATCAGCACGAGGATGTTGAAGACGGGCTGATAGGCCACATAGTGAAACAACGTGGTGATGGGCGAGAAGATAACTCCGAGCAAGTGGCCTATATCCACGAAATACGTCCTCCTGGAGGGGTCAAGCGCTGGCGGTGACAGACGCCGGGCAGCGTGCCCACGAACGGCCACCAGCCGCCGCAATCCCTACGGAACAGGGTCGAATAAGTTGCCGTGGTAATACGGATGACAGCGCGAGATGCGCTTGGCTGCCATCCAGCTACCTTTGAAGAGGCCGTAGCGATCAATGGCGGTGTAGGCATAGACCGAGCACGATGGCGTAAAGCGACAGCTGGACGGTAGCACGACCGAGAGCGTGTGCTGATAGACCCAAATGGCTCCCATACCCAGATACTTCATTGCCGCGCTCTACCTCTCTGCGACCGGCCGCTCCACGCGGGGCAGCATGCCGATGCGTGCCAGTTGGGCCACGAGCTCGGCGCCCACCGCCTCATAGCTCGCCGCCGCTGCCGCGACACGCGCTGTTACTACTATATCCCACCCAGGCACGATATGTGGCAGGCGTCGCCGCATCTGCTCACGCAGCCGCCGCCGGACGGCGTTGCGGGTGACCGCATTGCCGACCTTCCGGCTCACGGTAAAGCCCACGCGGCTTCCTGTCGCCAGTGGGGGATCCTGCCGGGCCGCCGCGACGGCCATCAGCGCGCCAGCCGCGTTGCGTCCCTCTTTGCCACGGCTCAGCCCGCGCACCCTGGCGAAATCGGCGGATGCGCGCACTCGCCGCGCACGGGGAAAGCGCTCGCTGGCGAGGGAATCTCCCTTCACTCTACGAGGGGAAGTCTCTTCGTGTTGGGGCTCGGTGGGCATCGTCACGCCGCCTCTGGTCTGGGCCTGTGGACCCCCGTGCCTATGACACGCGCCCCGCGTGCCGGTGATGGCAGCGAGGCGCAGGCTGGCGAGCGGGTATGCGGCTAGTCAACCGTCAGGCGCGCGCGGCCCTTCGCGCGACGAGCCTTGAGGACCTTGCGTCCATTGTGTGAGCTCATCCGCTTGAGAAAGCCATGCCTGCGGAGCCGGGGAATGCGCTTGGGCTGCCAAGTGCGCTTCATGCTGCTCTATCCTCACTGATTAGGTCTGCGATTGGTCTACCAAACACTGAGTCTACCATACATCAAGAGAGTTCACAAGCACTCCCGCCAGCCGGCTCAGGGCCCCTCCCCAGGAATGCCCCATTAGCAGCGCGATCGGTGTTCGACATAGCCCACTTGACAAGAGCCGCCTATTTTGGCGATAATGCTCTGCGGCGTGCCATGGGAAACCATGTCGCGTCAAGAGGTCTCGGTCGCCAGGAGCGACCGGTGGCACGTCTGGGCAGTTGCCGGAGTGGCCAATCGGGACTGACTGTAAATCAGTTGGCGTACGCCTTCGGTGGTTCGAATCCACCACTGCCCACCATCTGGCGTGAGCATGCGTGCTCTCATGCATGATCGCGCTGGAGTGCCGGGCCCGCGTGGCGCAGCGGTAGCGCACCATCTTGGTAAGATGGGGGTCATGGGTTCGATTCCCATCGCGGGCTCCAACGGTCCCCCTGCGCATGGCGTGATATGCCATCGTGGCGGGCCGTTTGCCGTGTCTGGCCCGAGGTCAAGTGTGTCGCGGAGCGCCCCAGAGTGACGCTCGCGGCGTTTCGAGAGAGATCCAGGAGGGATTTCGACACTCATGGCGAAGCAGAAATTTGTGCGAAACAAGCCGCACGTGAACGTGGGGACGATCGGGCACATTGACCACGGCAAGACGACGCTCACGGCGGCGATCACCAAGGTGCTGGCCACCCGGGGCCAGGCCAAGTACACCGCCT
>DASWAC010000297.1:0-3593 GCA_036391335.1 Ktedonobacterales bacterium | reverse complement strand
GTGACCGCGCCACCCACTCGGCTGGCCGCGACGGCCTGATTCGCGCCTTTGCCGCCTTGCAGCACGGCCATGTCCGCGCCCAGCAGCGTCTCACCCGGCAGGGGAATGTGCGGGACACGCAGCACCAGATCGGTGTTGATGCTGCCCAGCACGGTGATCGGTGGTTTCTCGCTCATCCTCTGCGTGCCCTCCTCACAGAGCGACCGATGTTCTTTACCTTAGCTTAACGCAACCATAACTCTGGACTCCTAGCATACTGTATTGGGCCGCGCCTGGGCGTGGCGTCTCATTCCGCTTGCTTGTGAGAAGAGGGGGCAGTGTATGGGAATCCGCGCGCGAGGCATCGCCGACCGGAGCCGTCGCTGGTGGCCGGCGTGGCGCGCTGCCCTCATTGCCGGCGCGCTGGCGCTCATCGCCCTCGCCGCTGGCTGCTCGCCCAGTCGGAGCGCGCCCGCGCCGCTCAGTGGGCACGTGCTGGTGGTGGGCTCCACGGCCTTGCAGCCCCTGGTGACGGCGGCGGCTCAGCTCTTTACCCAGCAACATCCCAATGTGCAGATCGAGGTGCGAGGGGGTGGAAGCGTCGCCGGGCTGGTCGCGATGGCAAACCACACGGCAGACGTGGGCGACTCGGATATCTACGCAGATCCGGCGACCTACCCTGATCCCACCATCAGCGACCACCTGGTGTGCGTCACACCGTTCGTCATGATCGTGAATCTGGGTGTGAGCCTGACCTCCCTCAAGCACGACGATATCATCAAGATCTTCTCCACCGGCGAGGTGACGAATTGGAAGCAGCTTGGCGGGCCAGACCAGCCTATCGTGCCAGTAGTGCGGCCTGCCACCTCGGGCACGCGCGCCACTTTCCGCAAATATGTGCTCGGCGGTCGCGACGAGACCGGCCGCCTGCTCACCACTGATTCATCGGATACCGTGCGCGACACGGTGGCCACCATCCCCGGCGCCATCGGCTACCTTGCCGCACCCGTCGTCAATAGCTCGGTGCGGGCGCTCGCGATGGATGGGCAAGCCCCCACCCTGGAAAATATCGAAGCCGGGCGCTACTCATTTTGGAGCTTCGAGCACATGTATACCGCCGGTGACACGACGCCCGCGACCGATGCTTTTCTCGATTTCATGCTCTCAGGGTCGGTGCAGCAAGTCGCCCAGACCCAAAACTACATCCCCATCGCGAATATGAAGCTCATCCCAACGAGCTGAGCGCTCATTCATCATGCGCGTAGGTAGCCAGGAGACACTCCTATGAGTCGCACTCGAGGCCAGCAACGAGACACCTGGTGGAGGCACGCATCCACAGCCGGCGGTGGTCCCGCCTCGCATCACGCGCGCCGTTATGCCCCCTCACGGCAGCGCAATGTCTTCCTCGACATGCCGTTTGGCTGGCGCCTGGCGCTTGGCTTCATCCTGGCGGCGCTCATCGCCGCGGCGGCCACGGGAGCCTCCTATGTGCAGCGGGCGCAGGCGCTGGCAAATGAGGCGAGCTTCTACGAGCATCTGCTGGCCTCGAATACGACGCTCACCACGACCTCGAACCTCTTACAGCTCACGGACACGAAGATCCATCTCACGCTGGCCGACACCTCCGTCGCCAAGCCGTCACATGAGACGCTGGCCAACGATCAGTCCGCGCTCGAAGGCCTGTTGACGCGCAGTGACACCTCACTGGCCGATTATGTGGCAACCCATCCGCTGGATATGCATCCTGACGAGGTAGCGCTCCTCGCGCTGGCCGGGCATGCGGGGCAGGCGACCCAGCAGCGCACGCTCATCAACAGTGTGGTGCGCTCCTGGCAGGTCTTTCGCGCCGCGGTGAATCAGGCGGCAAGCGCTATCGCCGGCGGCGATCAGGTGAGCGCGGCGGCGACCCTTCGCGCGCAGGAGGAGCCGACCTTCACGGACGCGCTCAGCGCCGTGCGCTCCCTCATCCAATTCAACGGGCGCGTCGCCACCTCAGTGCGCAGCGCCGCCGATGTGGAGCAAGGCAATCAGCTGATCACGGTCATCGCGGCGGCCAGCCTGGCGGTGGTGGCCATCGCACTGGTGGGCTGGCTGCTCTCGGAGTCGGTGGTACGTCGCCTCATGAGACTGCGCCGTGTGCTGGCGGCAGTGGACGACGGTGACATCTCCGCGCGGGTTGTGGTACGGGGACACGATGAGATTGGCCGGGTCAGTGCGTCGGTCAATCGCATGCTCGACACCATCATGGGCCTGCTCGATGTCACGCGACGCCAGCGCGACACGATGCTGGAGGCGGCCGAGCGGCTCTTCGCCGATGTGCGAGTGGCCGGCGCGGGCGACCTGCAGGCGCGCGGCACCGTCAGCGGTGACCCCATCGGCATGCTGGCGAGCGCGTTCAACTTCACGGTGGGTCGCTTCCGCCGCTTCGTGGGACGCACGCAGAGCACCGTGGATCAGCTAGATCTCATCGCGCGGCAGCAATATGAGCGTGCTGAGGCGTTTCTGCTCAATGTGCGCCTGAGTAACAGCACGATCAACGCCGCGTCTCTGCCCAGCTTTGGCCAGGCTTCATACGACCAGGGCCAATCGCTCCCGGCGCCGCTCGTCCCGCAAGAGGTGCACCGGGCGCGCGAGCTGGTGCGGCTGATCGCGCGGGAGGGCGCCGGCAGCCATGCCCGCACCGCCTTCGACGCCGCCGAGCAGGCCTATCTCTCAGCCGGCCGGCTCAGCCAGCTGGCGCTCTCACTCGACACCCAGCGCAAGGATGCCTATAGCGCTCACCTGGTCTCCGCTCAGATAGAAGAGCTGCGGACATTGGGCGGGTTGCTCACTCGCGTGGGCCATGCCACTCAGGCGGTGCAGCAGCACAGCGCGATGCGCCTGACTGAGCTCGATAGCGCGCTTGATCGCATCTCGACGGTGAAGCTCGGCGGGGCGACGGATCCCGCTCTGCCACCGGGAGCCGCCCGCCCGGATATATCACGCGCCGCGCTGGTCTATGCACAGGACATCGCCACACAGGCGCGCGAGGTGATGAGCCTCATGCAAGACATGCGCGCTAATCTCGCCACTTTCAGGCTGGAGGGCGGCGCGCCGCAGGGCACCATGCTCTACACACCGGGCGCCACCGGCAATGAGCCCGGCCTGAGTCAGGGCGCTGAATGGCTGGACCAGCTGGGGCAGCAGCATCGGGGGGCGTCCGCCTGAGGCAAGAACGCCACCCTGCGCGAGAGGTCAGGCCGGCAGTGTCTTGTTCCCCCAGATGGCGATCTGGCCTTGCCGCGTGTCGAAGGTGAGGAGCCGGTTTCCCTTGGGTGCCCACAACGGCATGGCTCCGAGCATATTCGCGATAGGGATGGTCTTAAGCGCCTGGCCGGTCTCGGTCGCATAGAGTGCGACCTCGCTCCCGTTATTCGCCTGAGCCACCATGGCCAGCACCTTCCCGTCGGCGCGCCAGGAGATGGAGCCCATGCTATCATTGGTGACTTGCATGTCCGTGGCATTCCTCAGCTTGCCGGCGAGGGCAGCGAACGCCAGGTCTGGCATGGCCAGCGGCGGCTCGGCGCACAGGTCCGCATTCCCCGAATAGGCGCACGCCCAAGCCGGCGCCTTTC
>DASWAC010000296.1:0-3167 GCA_036391335.1 Ktedonobacterales bacterium | reverse complement strand
GGAAGAGCGCGAGCTGGCGCGACGCAGCGACCTGATTGCGTGGATGGTGCTAGGCCTGCTGCTCCTCGATCTCGCCGTCATTGGGATTCAGCTCGACGACCCCGCCTCACGCCTCGCGATGCTGGTGTTTGCCGCTGGCATGTTCCCCGTGCTCTGGCTGAACCGAAAGGGATTTATCTGTCTAGCGGGCACGCTGCTCTCCCTGCTGGTGAGCGGTGTGATCTTCGGAGCCGTGATCTTCAGCCCGAACGGCCTCACGCTCGGGAAGCTGCCTGACTACGATATCATGGTGGTTGGGGTCTTCGTGGCGGCTGCCGCGCTGCCTCGCGGCTGGACCTTCTTTATTGCCGGCGTCAACTGCGTGGCGATCGTGCTCGACTACCTTCTGCAGCCACACAACAGGAACCTCATCGACAATACCGCGCTCTATACCAGCCCACATGAGCAGGCGGTCGCTCTCCTCATTCGCCCAATCGCGCTGCATGTGACTTTCGCGGTCATGGCCTATCTGCTGCTGCGCAGTCTGGATCTGGCCCATCGCCAGGCCGATCGTGTCGAGGAGATTGCCAAGATGGAGTCTGATCTGGTGAGCCGCTCGAACGAGCTGGCCGTCGGTCTCAGGATGATCCGCCAGGTGCTGGTGAGGGTCGAGGAGGGAAACCTCACCGAGCGTGTCCCAGACCTGCGCATCCCTCTCCTGGCAAAAGTTGGCATGAGCATCAACTCGCTGATCGACTACCGCGCGCAGCATGACAGCACCCCCGAGCGATTGCGTCTGACCGAGCAGGCGGCTATACGTGTTGCTGAGGTGCTGGACGACTGGCGCCATGGCATCAACTCGTTGCCGCCGGCCCCAAACGGCACGACCATTGACGCCATCATCAGCAAGGTTGACCCCTACTACGCCGAGGAGGGCAACGCATAGGCATCGGCCAGATCGCGCCACCAGCCGACTCGCGCTTGACAGGTATCGCATCTCGTGGCAGAGTGGATGCCCGGTGTCGCTGATGGAATGAGGTAGGGTGTGGCTGATCTTTTCGCCGGGAACGTTGGCATCTCACTCGTGATCTCGCTGTCGGCCCTTATGCTCTCCGCACTGGGGCTCTATCTCAATCGCTTCCTGGTGCGCGGGCCACGCATCTTCGTGATGAACGACAGTGATACTCACGAGCAGTCACTCGATGAGCGCGGCATCATGGCACTTCCCTATGAGCTACTTCCACTGCCAGTGCGTGAGGAGTTTCCGGACCTCAAGCGCGAGCAGCCCCACTATGCGTCGGCCAGCGTCGTCTTTGCCAACGCCGGTGAGCGCACCGCCTTCGTCACCATCCGCTCGCATCACGTGCTCGACCTCAGCGGCGAGGAGAGCGCCATTCGCGCGGTGAACTATAACTTCCTCGTTGTGCCGCCTGGCGGCATCGCGCGCCACCGCTTCTTACTGCACAATGTGCAAGAGCCGCAGCAAGCGCAGCCCATCAACGTGGACTTGCTGGTGACCTACACGTGGCAAGGCGCGGGCATGCGCACACGCCACGGGCGCTGCCGGGTGCGGGTGACGATCTTGCACCCGCTCGACGCATAGCCTGACCGGCCTACTCCACCTCAGCGGCGGCAGCAGTGCCATGGCGCGGTGCGGCCTGCTCATCGGGATCCATCTTGATCCAGCCCTTCTTCAGGGCATGGACGACTGCCGCCGTGCGGTCGTTCACCGAAAGCTTCTTGAGGATCGAGGTGATGTGGTTTTTCACCGTCTGGTCACTGATGCTCAGCGACTTGGCGATTTCCTTGTTGCTGTTGCCCTTCGCGATATAGTCGAGGATCTCGATCTCGCGGTTCGAGAGCGGCGAGAGGAGCGGCTGCACCTCGGGCGGCTCCTCAGCGGTGACCTCACGGAAGGCACGCAGCACGCGGTTGGCCACTGAGGGACGTGAGAGCACATTATCGTTGATCATAAAGATACCCTTGCTCACCCGGCGCACCGCCTTGACGAGATCCTCCGGCATGATGCTCTTCAGCAGATAGGCCGCGGCGCCCAGCTTCATAGACTGGAAAAGCTGCTCCTCGTCCTCGAAGGCCGTCAGCATGACGATGGCCATGCGCGGCGAGATATGTCGCAGCTGGCGGGCCAGCTCGAGTGAATCGTTCGTGGAGAGCAGCGCATCGATCAGCACCACATCTGGCGCCATCTGCTTGGCAATCTCCAGGCCAGCGCGGCTCTCGGAAGATTCCGCGATGACGACGCAATCACCCTCGGCCTCGAGGGCGGCGCGGCATCCCTGGCGGAAGATGGGGTGCTCATCGATCAGCATGATGCGGATTTGCTCTGTGCCCATGTGATTTGCCGTCGCCGCCGTTCCATTGCTGCCAGCCTTGGGGGCCGCGCGATTTGTGGCCGTCATCGTATTCCATCTCCCTGCCTCATGCCGAGGCGTGTGACCATGGGCGCCACTCATGCGCACCGCTCCGTCCGGCCGAGGGCAACACAAGGGGGAGTGTAGGTGGCCCATTCGGCAGATGGCGTTAGGCGCGGCGCTTGCCGGAAATTCGCTAGGTAGAAAACGTGTGCTTTAGTCCTGGATACTGTATACCATAGGTGGCATGGGCTATGCCGAGAGTACTATATGAGCAGGCGCCATGCGACACGCGAAAGGCGCCAGCCTAAAGACCGGCGCCCACGCACAGTCGGCTCGCTAGGCGCCAAAATCGCGCATCATGGCAGCAATCTCACGGCTGACGTTGATGGCGTCGTCATGTTTGCGCTGCCAGATATTCCGGCCAAAGATCAGGCCGGTTGCGCCGCCTTCCATCGCGACGCGTGCCTTCTGGATGAGGTCACCCTCGCCCTGCATCTCGCCACCGCTGAAGAGCACCAACGCCTTGCCAGCGGACTCGACGACCCTGCGCACGGCTTCCTCGCGGGTGGGCGCCAAAGTGTTATACGGCTTCGGAGCGGCCTTGTCCTTCTCGGGGTCAACTTTGGGGACGTTGATCTTGACAATGTCGGCGCCTAGCTCGAGTGCGGTGCGTGCCGCGTAATCCACGGCGTAAAGGCTATCGCGGCCACCCTTGGCATCGATCGCCTCGCCACGAGGGTAGGCCCAGACGATGATGGGCATGCTATAGCGGTCGGCATCCGCGCGCACCTTGCGGAATTGCTCGAAGTCCTC
>DASWAC010000295.1:0-2068 GCA_036391335.1 Ktedonobacterales bacterium | reverse complement strand
CCATTGGTGTTCGCTCCTCTCTGCAGGCACACGCGCACGCCGATTCACTGATGCGTGCCGGGGACATTGTAGCCACATTCGCCCCGACCGCGCCAGAGGTGCCGAAGCGCCTACTTGCGCAGGCCCGTGGCTTCGGCGCCCAGCACGGCGCGGCGCAGCAGCCAGCCGAAAAAGCCGAGCGCACCCACCAGCACGATGGAGCCCGCGACCCGCTCGATCTCGATGCCCAGGGTGAAGAGATCGGTATACCACGCGGGCGCGAGGCGCGCGAGGTAGACTAGTGTGCCGACGAGGAGGGGGAGCAGCGCGGTGACGATCGCGGCCTCCCACCGGCGCGCGAGAAAGCCGACGAGGATCGGCAAGAGCACGACGAGCACTGAGACCACATTAGGGTAAATGGAGATGTTGGGCACGAACTGCGCGCGAGTGACCACGCTGAGCATGACCACGCCTTCGAAGAGCGCGAGGATGCCAATCCCGGCCATCCTCAGCTGCTCATTACGGCCAACAGAGACAAACATAGCGAGACGCTCCTTCTAAGAGGTCGGGGAGATGAATCCTACGTGTGCGCAAAGCCGCGTGGCCGGAGCCAGGTGATGCTCGTGGGTAAGCTGGTCTGATTCGTGAAGATCGGCGCCTTGCTGCTGCCAGGGAGCCCAAGCGTGTTGATGATCGCCGTCGCGATGATGGAGTAGCCTTTGCTGGTGGGATGGATATCGCTATTCTGCGGGACGCAGAACCATGTGTAGGCTACAGTGGGATCCGTGTTGCACACATGGTCCGCCTGCGACTGATCACCCCCGAACGCCGTGTAGACGTCGATCATGGAGATGTTGAATGAGGCGGCATCGGCGGCCAGATGCGTGTTGAGGGTCTTGACATAGTTGAGCGAGTTGGGGCATGCCTGCGCGTAGGGGTCATAATAGTTGAGCAGATGGATCTCGCCCGTGCGGCCTCCGGAGGGCGACTGCATCGCGTAGGTGAGCTGCGGCAGGATCGTCTCCGTCAGGTTGGCATCCATGATGGCGAGGTCGGCGTCAGCGCTGGGTCCCGCGGTGCAGGTGCTGACGTCGAAGTCGGGAAGGACGTCGTTCGAGCCGATCTCGAGCGTGACGGGGTTGACCCGCTCAGGGTGCGCGTTGAGGAATTGGATGGCGACGTCGAGCTGAGAACCGGTATATTGCTGGTGCCGCAGCTCTTTGAAGGGGCACTTGCCGCTGATCATCGTCGCGGTGGTCTCGCCCGGGCAGGCGTAGTTGGTGACACTGGTGATGCCGGCGGCGGCCTGCTGCGCATAGACATCATCCACAAAGCCTTCGCCAAAGTTGAACGTGGGCTGATAGCCAAACGAGAGCGAGTCGCCAAGAGCCAGGTAATAGTGCGGGGTCTCGTGCACGGGATTGGCGGAGAGCACGAGGAAATTGACGAGGATGAGGCCAACCGTCAGCACGGCAAAGCCCAGCCCGTAGAACGCGACGCGCCCCATCCTGCTGCCTGCCGAAGCCGCCATAGCACCACCTCCTCAGCTTCGAGAACTCCATGCCAACGCTCAGGCGCGTGGCGTGTTAGGGAGCATTATCACCGCAATGAGAGGTCTTGTCTACGGCCAGTCGTATGCGGCGCGGGCTACACCTGGCGCTGGCACTTTGCGCAGACGGTGCGCAGCTGGCTCAGATCGAGGGGGTCGTGCGCCTTGAGCTTCTCAGGGTTGATCGCCTGCTGGCGCTGTGTCACGAGGAAACGCTGGAGGTCAACTTGCTCGCCGGTGGCCGCGTGGACCACGATGAAGCTTCGCGAGCCGCAGGTGCAAGTGAAAGTGGTTCCAGTGGACATGAGTAAGCTCTCCTATTTCAGATGAGTGCTGACGCAAGGGTGCCGCGCTCGCGGTCTCGGCACAGTTTACCGCGTGGCTGCGGTCGTTTGCCAGTCTGCTGGGAGGGCTAGTCCAAAGTCGTCAGGGTGGTGCGCAGGCGGGCATGGGCACGAGCGAGCACCGAGCGCACGGCGCGCGTGGTGATGCCCAGCGCCAGGGCGACCTCGCGCTCGCGGGCGTCGTGCCAATAGCGCA
>DASWAC010000294.1:0-6238 GCA_036391335.1 Ktedonobacterales bacterium | reverse complement strand
ATGCGAGGCTGGATCATACCAGCCGCCGGGGCCCGAGCTCGTGAGCGCGTTCTGTGCGCCAGAGCCGCTCAACACCCATTGCATCTGTGCATCGAGCCGAATCTCGAGACGCTGGCCCTGGCGAAGGGTGAGTGAGCGCTGCTCTTGGCTGTCTTCCACCACGGTGACGTCTGGCGCGAATGAGGCGGCATTGGCAGGGGCCTGCCCGCCAAGGCATCCATTGGCCGTGGCCTCGCCGCTCTTGGCAGTGCGCGTCGCGGTCGGCGCTGCGCTCGGGGCAGTCTGGCTCGCTGCTGGCCGGCTTGCCACCGCCGTTGGCGCGCATCCGGCGAAGAGACCGGCGCACATGAGAGCGACGAGCGTTGCGCAATGCCTGGGCAGCCGTGCTGAGCCGCCAGCGCCCGTGCTGTGGGCGGCCTGCTGGATCATAGGTGTCTTCCCCTCATGTGAATAGACACGATGCCATGAAGCTGTAACGCCCGCGCGCGCAAATGGTTCCGGCTTTGAGGCCGGCGTCGAGCGTTGTGCGTGATGTCCCCCCTCAAGCCTACACCCTCGCGGTATCTCCGGTGAGCGGCCGATCTTCGTCGCGCCGAGCAGTCGTGGTTGAGATCGCTTGGCTTCCCGTTTGCTCTGGTGGGCAAAGAAGTGGGTGTCAACCGCACAACTATTGAGATGCGTGGAAGGGAAGGTGGATCCTCTGTGCCTGGTATCAACTTTTGGGCTGTGATCATTGCCGCACTGGTAGCGTTCGTAGCGAGCACTGTCTGGTACATCACATTCAGCAGACAGTTGGCACAGCTGAGTCCGGCGATGGCTGCCGAGATGAAGAGTCCGGCGAATTGGAAGAAAGTCGCTGTGGTGGCCCAGAGTGTCGTGCTGGCGACGGTGCTCGCCTACGTGATTGGGCGCACCGGAGCCCGGGGCTGGCTAGACTCGGCGGGCATCGGACTCGTGCTGTGGATTGGGCTCTCGGCTGTGCAGTGGGTGGGCTCCATTATCTGGGAGGGCGTGCCGGTGAGGCTGGCGGCGCTGCATGCCGGTGACTGGCTTGTGAAGCTGCTGCTTATCTCCGCGATTCTCGGCACGTGGCGCTAGCGTGTCGCCAGTTGGGCCCTCGCCCAAGCGACGGTCGCCTGGACGGCCTCAGGCAGTGGCGTCGGCGCAAGGCCAAATGTGCGCTGAGTCTTCTCGCTATCCATCACGAAGGGCTGGTCGAACTCATAGAGCATCTCGATCAGCTCGCGGGCGTCGGGATTGCGCAGACCAGCCAGCCACAGGAGAGGCGGATTCGCTCGCAACACCTTGACCGGCTTGCCGACGGCGTCCCGCACGAGATCGAGATACTGCCCCTGCGTCACCGGGGGATTGCTGGGCACGTGCCACACCTGACCCAGTGCCTCATCCCGCGTGCCAAGGGTTGCCAGGGTCTTGCCGAAGTCTGGCGCGTAGGTAAGCGTGTGCGGCTGGTCGAGGCGCCCGAGGATCGAGACGGACTTCCCCCGGAGCGCCGGTGTATAGATGAGCCCTTGCGAGACGGTGTCGTCGGGGCCAAAGAAATCTGAGCCACGCGCAATCGCCCCACGTACCTTCCCCTCGCGCCACGCCGCTGCCAACGTCTCTGTCATCGCCAGGCGGACCTTGCCCTTCCTGGTGTGGGCGTGCAGAGGTGAGGTCTCGGTCAGCGGACCATGCTCAGGTCGCCCATACACATAGAGGTTCTCCGCGACGATGAGCTTCGCGCCCGCTGTGGCGGCCCCGGCCAAGATGGACGCCTGCAGCTGGGGGAACTTCGCGACCCACTCATGGTAGGGGGGCTGCGCGCACTGGTAGACCGCGGTCGCGCCGGCCGCCAGCGCTGTGGCCTGGTGCGCGTCATAGGCGTCGGCTCTCACCAGCTCGACGCCGCCGGGGAGGCCGTCAGCGGTCCCGCTGCGATTCACCATGCGCACGTGCTTCCCGCGGCGGACCAGCTCACGGGCGGTCCATTTGCCGAGCGGGCCGGTTCCAAAGATGACATGCAGCTCTGTGCCGTTATCCATTTCGTTCTCTCCTCATCTCAGGTCAGTTGAGATTCCGCCGGGTCCGGCGATATCTCCAGGTGGGATTAGTGATGGTCGCCTCCGAACTCGCCAGCCATCACCTCGACTTCGTGGCGATAGAGCGCCTCGGTATCCCCGAGCAGCGGCTGGAGGTGGTGAAAGAGCTCCAGCATCACCAGGCCATGCAGGCGTGCCCAGCCGGTGATGAGCGCATAGAGTGGGGCGACCGGGATGCTGAGGTCGCCAGGGAGTCCCAGGGATTCCAGGTGCCGCACAATGCTCTCCGGCAGGTCAGCCGTGCTAAATGGCAGATGTAGCTCGCCGTCCATCCAGGCCTGAATGAGCTGATTTCCCATGGCAGCGAATGGCCGCCGTGCGAGTGGCTGGGTCACCTCAGTGGGCGCCACATAGCCGGGAATGGGATTCCCGTAGATCAGCTGAAACTCGACCGGGTGCTCGAGCGCCCACGCGCGATAGGTGAGCGCCCCTGCCACGAAGCCGTCTCGCCAGGGGCCCGCGCCAACGCTTGCGACGGCCGCATCCATCCTATCCGCGATGTCCGTGTACGCGTCCACGATCAGCGCAGTGATCAAATCGTCGAGCCGGGGGTAGTAGTTGTAAATGGCAGGCGCAGTGATGCCAAGGGCTCTGGCGATGCCACGCAGCGAGATTCCCGCCGTGCCGTGCTCGGCCATCTGCTGCCGGGCGACAACCTTGATCTTGGTAGCCAGGTCCGCATGGGCATCCTCGAGCCTGGGCCGCGGTGACATACGTATCCACTCCTCTCTCGTGTGACCACGTGCGTCCTCGATTATTTTACAGTGTAAATATACATCGTTTATTAAATGATGTCAAGGGAAGGTGCGCTCACCTCTCACGTGGCGCTTGGGATCATGTGATTTCCTGGCAACGTGGGAGGGTGAGAAAGTCGTCACTGGGAGATCACCGGACGCTGGGCACCCGGGGAATAACCCATGGCAAAGGACCCACTGCCTCAAGTGTTTGTGGCTGCGTATGAGCGGTCGATCGCGGCCTCATCGCACGCCAACCAGCGCGGCATGCGCCATCAGGATGGATGGGGAGCGCCAGCAGTCGTGGTGCATCTGGCCGGCTGCGAGGTCATGGCACGCGTGCGCATCTCCCAGTCTCATGGCCGGAATGCCACTGGCAGCGTCTGAGGGCACGAGGCAGAGCCGGGCCATGAATGACCAAGCAAAAGCGTGAAGTGGGCGAACGGCTAATGAGACTTGAGCTGGCGTCGGTGGAGGGAATCGAACCCACGACCTAGGCTTTAGGAGAGCCTCGCTCTATCCACTGAGCTACACCGACGTATGGCGCGTGACGGCATGCGTCCGCGTCTCCGGCAGTATACTCCGGTCGAGGCATGCCGCGCAACCAGCCTGCCAGCGTCACTATGCTATACTGAGGGCAGCATGCGTCAGCGGCGCGTCATCCATCGGCGGGGAGCCAGCATCTCATGAAGTGCCCCTATTGCGGGTTTAGCGAATCTCGTGTCACCGACTCACGAGACCAGGGCGGAACGATTCACCGCAGGCGACGCTGCGAGCACTGCCACGAGCGGTTCAGCACCGTCGAGCGCGTGGTGCTGCCGGAACTCATGGTGGTGAAGGTGGATGGTCGCCGCGAGTCTTTCAACGCCGAGAAGATCGCTCATGGCATCCGCCTGGCCTGCCAGAAGCGGCCCATTCCCGTCGGCGAGATCGAGGCCCTGGTCGAAGATATCGAGAACGAGCTCTACACCCTGGGCCGTGCCGAAGTGGAGACGCGTGTCATCGGCGAGATGGTGATGGACCGCCTGCGCGCCCTCGATGACATCGCCTATGTGCGCTTTGCCAGCGTCTATCGCTCGTATCCCGACATCCGCGCCATGCGGCAGGAGCTCGACCGCTTGCTGGAGCGTGACACCCCCGCCAAGGCGGAGAGTGGCCGCGCGGCCAAGCCCTCGACCCACAAGGCCAGCTAGGAATCGATCTGCGCGCGCTGCAGCCGCCCGCTGTAGTCCACGTAGACCGCCTTCCACTCGGTGAAGAACTCCATCGCGCCCAGGCCCGCCTCACGATGGCCGTTGCCGGTGCCGCGTGTGCCGCCGAACGGTAGCTGAATCTCCGCGCCGATGGTGCCCGCGTTGATATAGACAATGCCGGTCGCCAGGTCGCGCATCGCCGTCTGCGCCGAGTTGACATCACGAGTGAAGATGGAGCTCGAGAGGCCATAGCGGGTGCCGTTGTTCACCTTGATCGCCTCGTCGAGTGATCCCACCTCGATCACCGAGAGCACCGGACCGAAGACCTCTTCCTGCGCGAGGCGCGCGTCAGGCGTGACCCCAGAGATCACCGTCGGCTGGTAGAAGCTGCCCTTCGCCAGTGCGCCCTCCGTCGCGGGCTCGCCACCGACGAGGATGCGCCCGCCGTCTTCCTCCGCTATCGCCATGAAGCTGTGGACACGGTCTCGCTGCGTCGCGCTGATGAGTGGGCCGACCTGTGTCTCGGGATCCAGCCCATGGCCCAGTCGCATTGCCTTGGCGCGCGCGACCAGGCGCTCTTCCATCTCGCCACGCACCGCCTTGTGCGCGATGAGCCGGCTGGCGGCGGTGCAGCGCTGGCCGGTCGTGCCAAACGCACTCCAGAGGATGCCATCCACGGCGAGATCGAGGTCGGCGTCATCCATCACGATGATCGCGTTCTTCCCGCCGAGCTCCAGGGTGACCCGCTTGAGGGCACGCGCCGCCTCGACATTGACCTCGCGGCCGACGTCATTCGAGCCGGTGAAGCTGATGCCTGCCACATCGGGATGCCGCACCAATGGCGTGCCGACCTCGCTTCCGCTGCCACAGACGAGGTTGAGCGCGCCGGCGGGCAAGCCGGCTTCCTCGAAGGCCTCGACCAGCTTGATGGCGCTCCACGGGGTGTCAGTCGCGGGCTTGATGACCACGGTATTCCCAGCGATGAGCGCGGCCATGCTCTTCCAGCTCGGGATGGCGACCGGGAAGTTCCACGGCGTGATGCAGGCGACCACGCCCAAAGGATCGCGCATGCCATAGGCCGCCTTATTCGGCAGCTCGGACGGCACGATCACCCCAAACAGGCGGCGGCCCTCGCCCGCCATGTAATAGGCCATGTCAATGGCTTCCTGCACGTCGCCGCGCGCCTCGACGAGCACCTTGCCCATCTCGCTGGTGAGCGTGCGGGCGATCTCTTCCTTTCGGCGAGTCAGAATCTCACCGACGCGATAGAGGATCTCACCGCGCTTCGGGGCCGGAGTCTTGCGCCAGGTCTCGAAGGCGGCTTTCGCGGCAGCCACGGCGCGGGCCACGTCCACCTCGCTCGAGCGGGGCGTCTCGGCCAGCACCTCACCCGTCGCGGGGTCATGGTTCGGGGTCGTGCGCCCGGTCACCGAGGGCGTCCATTCGCCGCCGATATAGTTCTTGAGGATCTCTACGCCCATCTCTCACTCATCTCCTTATGACGCGCCGCAACGCTGCGTGTGCTGTGCCACCAGGGTACACCATCGGGGCGCATCCATGTCGCGCGCCACAGCAATGCTCCCCCGACGGCCCGAGCGTGAGCGCGCGGTGTGTCCTACGGACATCAGGACACCCTTTGGGACTCCGGCCCCATGACGCGGGCACTGCTTTGTAACTACCCTGAGGTGTGGGAGTCAGCATCTCACATTCTCGCCGTCAACAATATGCCTTCTCAGCGGAAAGAGCACTCGTGAGCATACAGATCATTCTCGCGAATAGTGGCCTGGGAATCGCACGCGCTACGCATGCTAAGGATGGCACGTGGGCCGTCGAGCTGGCTCTCGATTCACCAGACGTCACCTGCCTTGCCACACATCCAGCGTACCCGCTGACAGTCTATGCGGGGATGAGAGGCGCGGGGGTCATGCGCTCGGATGACGCCGGCAGCACGTGGCAGTCCGCCGGCCTGGTGGGGCAGCAGGTGCGCGCCGCCACTCTCAGCGTCGCGGGCGTCTCCAGCAGCTCCGGCAGGTCGAGCGCGTAGCGCCCATGAACAGAGAACGAGGTCGTTTCGGCATGCAGCCGTCCCACTTCGACCCCAAACGCTCGGCGCGCCCGCCACGCCAGCCCAGCAAATAGCCGCGTCACGTCATGCTCGTAGAGCCAGTCCAGGGTCCATCCCAGGCAATCGTTGTTGAGGTCCTCGGCCATG
>DASWAC010000293.1:0-3488 GCA_036391335.1 Ktedonobacterales bacterium | reverse complement strand
ACGTTACCCGATGAATTTGCGTAATCCTCCGCCTGGCTCGTGTACAGACCTGGCCTTTCAAATTGTTTCTAAGGGTACGCCTGGCCCGTGGCGCGGACGACGATCTCGTTGAGGGCTACGTGGGTGGGCTGCTCGAGCGCGAAGGTGACGGCCCTGGCGATGTCGGCGGGCATGAGCGGCGTGGTGCCTTTGAGCATATTCTGCACGATCTCAGGGGTATATTCGGCGACGGCCTGAAACTCTGAGATGACGACGCCCGGCTCGATGGTGGTCACCCGGACACCCTTTGGGCCGGCCTCCATCCGCAGGGCCTCGGCGATCGCCGTGGCGGCAAACTTGCTCCCGCAATAGACGCCGCCCCCAGCCGTCACGACACGGCCCGCGACCGACGAGGTCACGATCACATGGCCGCTGCCGCGCTCCAGCATTGGCTTGACGCCATATTTGAGGGTGACGAGCAGGCCAAAGACATTCGTGTCGAGCAGACTCTTCCAGCGGGCCACATCGCCATCCACGACCGGCGCGCGATAGCCAAAGCCGGCATTCGCCACCAGCACGTCGATCGCGCCAAAGCGCCGCAAGGCCGCCGCGACAGCCGCCTCGACCTGCGCGGGCTCGCGCACATCACACGCGATGGCGACCGCCTCCGCACCGTGCGCCTCGGCCAGCCGGCGCGAGAGAGCATCCAATCGGTCGGTGCGCCGGGCCGCCAGGGCCAGCCGCATGCCATGCGCGGCGAGATCCTCGGCGATAGCCTCACCGATGCCACTGCTGGCGCCAGTAATCAACGCGATCTTTCCACGAAGACTCTCTTCACCGGACATCAGCGCCATCCTCTCACCGCGTGGTCACCAGCGGCTATCATACCTGCGGCTATCCAACTCGCGACTCTCATATTCGCGGCTGTCATAGTCGTCGTAGTCGTCATCCGTATCGTCGGTCCGCAGCGCCCGCGAGAAGACAGAGACACGCCCGGTGGCATTGAGGCCGACTGCAGGCGGCTTCACCCGCGCGGTGGGCGGCAAGACCGTGGGATCGCCCGTGCCCGCCAGCACGAGCTGGATCGCGCTGATGATCGCACCCAGCAGGAGCGCCACGCCCACCCCCAACAGGACCTCACCCAGACTCCACCAGCCAGTGGTGTTTTGCAGCGATGGCGAGCTGAGCGCGCCCGCGAGCGACGTGGGAAGGATGCTCGGTCCCGCATAGATGAAGGCGAAGATTCCCGCGCCGGCGACACCACACAGGCCGGTGATGAAACCTTCCGCTGCCGTCACCGCGCGCTGACCCGGCCCCGCCAGCCCGCGCCGCGCCCCAAGCCGGGCGCCCTGCACCGCCAGCGCGTTGCCCAGACCCATCACCAGCGCCGCAACGAAAGCCAGCGGGATGAGCGGGATATTGGCCAGCAGGATGAGCCCGACGCCTATCGTAGCCAGGCCCACGACCGTCGCTGTACGCCACCCACCCCGGCGCAAGACGGTCGTCGAGATGGTCGCGCCCAGGGCCATGCCGGCAGCCTCCGCCGCCACGAGCGGACCGAGATAGAGCGCCGGCACGCTAACCCAATAGATCAGATAGAAGACCTCAAGCACGGCGATGCCGCTGCCCACCAGACTGAGCGCCGCCAGAATGAGCAGGCTGGTGCGACTCCAGGGGCGGCCACCAGCCAAGCCCAGACCCAGGCGAATATCCGCGATCTCCTGGATGGGATTGCTCGGGATGACCTGCATCCACTCGGGAAGCGCCCGCTCCTCTTCATCCTCAGAGTCATCGCGGCGGTGGCGCGCGCTCGGCAGCAGGCCCTCGGACGACGCGGCGGCGAGCAGCTCCTCGCGCTGTCGCGCACTGGTCACGGCGTCATCAACCGTGGCCAGCAGGAACTCACGCTTCATCGGGGGCAGGGGATCGAGAAAGCCGTCGGAATTCGACGCAAGGAAGAAGAAGAGCGCAGCCACGCCGGCCACCAAGATGACGCGCTCGCCCAGGGCTATGTAGAGGAGTGTGGCGAGGAGTGGCGCTCCCACCGAGGCCACTGCCCCGCCAATGTGCAGATCGTTCGCCACCACGGCGCTTTCGCCTGGCGCGAGACAAAGCCGGCTGGCCGCCTCACGCATGCCCTGGCGCAGACGGCCCAGCAGTGAGATGCCCAGCACCAGCAGGTAGAGCACCGGCCAGATGGTGATGAAGTGCATCGCGATGAACCCGACGGCCAGCACGGCGCGCGCGACGCCCAGGAAGCGCAGGGTCGGACCGGGATTGTCAGTCTTTTGAAAGAAGCTGGCTAGCGGGCCGGCCACGATCCACGGCAGCGCATACATGGCAACCACCGTAGCGATGACGCCAGGCGAGTCGGTCAGGTCGGCCAGCCAGATGATGAGTCCGGTTGCAAGCAGCGCCTCACCAATGATGGAGAAGAGCTCGCCGCGCCAGAAGTGCCCGGCGTTGCCATCATGGAAGAGCGCGAAGGAGCCCCGCCGAGCGGGTCCGACCGATGCGGGCAAGCGCGATGCGGTATACGAGGAATATGAGCGATACGGATTGCCCGCGTCCTGCTCATCGGGAGCCGCGCGCCGTCGATCCCTCATGACATCCTCCTCGGGGGTTCGCGCGGTGGGGGCGCCGAGCGTGCTTTCGCGGGGAAAGTATAGGCTCCGCCGCGTGAGGTGTCAACGCGCCTGGGCCGCATGGGCGATAACTTGGTCGCTTTCAACTGTGATACGATCCCAGTGGAGTGCAGCGTCGCACCCCAGAGAGGCACTGTGGCATCGAGAGGGAAGGATACCCGGCGTGGCATCAGCGATGGAGGCGGATCGGGCGATAGCGTCCGACGTGGCGGCGCTGGCAGATTTGCGGGTGGCCCAGGGCTGGGCACGCACTGAGGCGTTGCTGCGCGCGCTGGTAACGTGGGAGCACGGGTGCATCCTGGTGCTGCGTGAGCGTGAGACGTCCGGCGGCTCTCCCAGCAGTGCGCTGCCGGTGGCCGCGGTCAGCGCCATCGCCGCGCCGCCCATCGGGGTGATCGGGAATGTGATCGTGCGGGAGGATTTTCGCCGGCAGGGACTGAGTCGGATCGTCATGAGCGCCGCGCTCGACTGGCTGCGGCTGCATGGCGCTCCTATCGTGCTGCTCGACGCCACCCCCGACGGGCGGCCTGTCTATGAGCGGCTCGGCTTCGTGCCGGTCACCCGCTCGTGGGCCTCGTGGACGCCGATCAGCGCGCTCGATATGGCCGCGCTCGATCGCCTGTCCGGCCACCAGATCGCCCAGCTCGCCACTGCCGAGGCGTTGCCACGCGTCGTCACGCTCGATGCGGCGGCGTTTGGCGGCGATCGAGCGGGGCTGCTGGAGGTGATGCTGCGCGAGCCAGAGCACCAGCTCATTCTGGCGACTGATGCGCATGATGCGGTCACCGGCTATGCCATCGCCCGCGAGCTGGATGGTGGACGGCAGGGTTTGCGAGTGGGTCCGTGGGTGGCGCGTGAGCCTGA
>DASWAC010000292.1:0-5214 GCA_036391335.1 Ktedonobacterales bacterium | reverse complement strand
ACGATGCCCTGGCTACCAATATAGATCCACGAGCCTGCCGTCATCTGGCCATACATGGTGAGGCCCTCAGCCTCCAACCGGCGAAACTCATCCCAGTTGGCCCAGTGCGGCACCAGGTTCGAGTTCGCGATCAGCACCCGGGGCGACCAGGGGTTCGTGCGAAAGATGCCCACAGGCTTGCCCGACTGCACCAACAGCGTCTCATCGCCTTCCAGGTCGCGCAGGGAGCGCACGATCGCGTCGAAGGCCTCCCAGCTGCGCGCGGCGCGGCCAGAGCCGCCATAGACGACGAGGTCATCGGGTCGCTCGGCCACCTCGGGATCGAGGTTATTCATCAGCATGCGTAGCACGGCTTCCTGCTGCCAGCCCTTGCAGCTGATCTCACTGCCACGGGGAGCGCGCACAGGGCGGGGTCCACGCGTCGTTGTCATGGTGGTGCACTCCTTCGTGCGAGAGATGTTCGGCGCTCATGGGCACGGAGCCGCCGTTGGTCACCATAGCATGCGCCGGGACGCTGGCGCAAGCGGCGGCTAATCCGCGGCGCGGGCGAGCATCAGCCGGATGAGGTCAAGCACGCCATCAGGATAGATCGGCAGCGTGTCTAGCGCTGCCAGGGGAGCCCAACGCATGGGAATCTCGGCGCCGCTGGTGTCGTGGCCAATGATGCGCTCGCGCCACGTGAGCGCGGGGTCGAGGAGCCGGGCGGCATAGATGAGGCAGATCTCGTGGCCTGGCTTGCCGTCGAAGGTGAAGATATTCTCAAGAGTAGCCACATAACGCACGTCAGCCAGCTCCGCCGTGATCTCCTCGCGCATCTCTCGGGCGACCGCCGCTGCGCCTGTCTCGCCAAACTCGATGCCACCGCCAGGGAGTCGCAGGAACGACCCATGCTTCGAGGGATCGTATCCCTCCTGCGCCAACACCGCGCCCTCGTGGAGGATGAGGGCAAGTGCCAGCGCCCGTATCTTTCCTGGCTTCATGGCGTGTCTTCTAAGGTGAGGCGTGGGATGAGGCTCAGGTCGGCCTCCGCGATTCGCGCGCGGCCAAGCGCGGTGAGGTGCGTGTGCAAGTGTCGCGCATCGGCGATCAGCAGACCCACGCGCACACGCTGGCAGACCGGCGCAAAGGGCTCCAGATAGCGGGCGCCCGACGCGAGCTTGGTGACAGCGCCATGGTAATTGCCGCGCAGCAAGTGATAGCACCCGACGCCAATCTGGAGGATGCCCTTATATAAGATCCGAATGGGACGCTTCTCGGCCAGCCACGCGCGCTCGAGAGTCTCGTGGCACTCGAAAAACTCGCGGTGATTGAATTGCTCGACAGCATGCAGCAGCGCAGCCGGCGGCGGCTCGCCGCATCCGGCGTGGTCAGCGGTTCCGCTCATGTGACGCTTCTCCTGGCGCGTCAGGCAGCCGTGCGCAGCAAAAAGCCAGCCGGGACCTTTGTGACCG
This sequence comes from Ktedonobacterales bacterium, assembly GCA_036391335.1. Lineage (GTDB taxonomy): Bacteria > Chloroflexota > Ktedonobacteria > Ktedonobacterales > JADMIN01 > DASWAC01. The sequence goes on along the minus strand of DASWAC010000292.1, from coordinate 3,763 downwards.
GCTCCGGCTGGCGTCTCGCGAATCGTTCTGGCGAGCTACTCGTGCGCGCCACCCTGCTCTTGCTTGCGCAGACGCTGGCTGAGCACAGCGAGCAGCTTGATGCTGATCTCAGGATGCTCCTTGAGGGCGGCACGGAAATCCCACACGGGGATGAGCACCGCATGAGAGACCTCAGTCGCGATAACAGATGCGGTCCGGGGCAGGTCATCCAGCAGTGAGAGCTCTCCCAGCACCGAGCCAGGGCCAAACGTGCCTAGCTCGCGGTCCTGGCCATCCTTGGTCTGCACCACGCGGACTTTGCCACTGGTGATGATGGCGAGCCCCACACCGGTGTCGCCCTGGCGCATCACAGAGTCGCCGGGGGCATAATCGCGCTGGGTGGTGCCTTTAGCCAGGCTTTCCAACTCCTTGCGACTCAAGCTGCTCAATAATGGCACAGAGGCCAGTGCATCAACAGGCATGCGTGAAACTCACTTTCCGGCCAGCGTCCCCTGGGGCGCATCAGATTCTCGCCACGGGCCGCGATTTGGCCGTAGCTGCATTCTATCCTAGCTTGCCTCACAGCGTCCATTCAGGTGGACGCACGTGCTCCATGCTGCCGCTATTCAGCGTCTTCCTCACCCGGGAAGTCGAGATTTGGGCCACGCTGGCCGGGCCGGAGGCTATCATCAAAATAGCCCAGCTCTGTGCCGCGATAGCTAATGATGATGAAGTCATCGCGTGGCGTATCCGCCGAGAGCACGAGATCTTCATCAATCTGCTCGATGAGCTCAGAGAGCTCCTCTTGCGTGAGGTCCTGCGTCACGACCAGGGTGCCGTGCACGGTCGTGGTTGTGAAATGGATATCCAGCGTGCCCAGACGGTCACGGCCCCTCATGAGCACATAGCCCTCGGAATAAGGGGTGCGGAAGGTCCGGTCAAATCGCGTATCGTTCATGTGGCTCTGGATCCTTCCCTGGTGAGCTAGAAAGGGAACGACGCCGGTTGCTCGAAGCTGCGAATGCGGAACAGCAGCCGCACACGCGAAGGTAATAGCTGCGGGTCAAAAGGCTTGACGAGATAGTCGTCCGCGCCCGCGTCGAACCCCGCGATCTTATCACGGGCGCTATCCCGCGTGGTGAGCAGGATGAGCGGCAGATCGTCGCCTCTGGGCATGGTGCGCACTCGCTGGAAGAATGTTAGGCCGCTTCCGTCGGGCAAGTCCACCTCGCTGATGATCACATGGGGCTGACTGGCCTCCAGCGTGCCGAGCGCCTCCGCGATGGTCCGGACCTGTCGCACTTCATAGGCGTTGCCAAGGGCTTGCGTCACGTCGTTGCGCGCACCGGCGTCGCCATCCACCAGGAGGACACGAAGCACCTCTGGGTCTGCGGGCATCCCAAGCATGAAATCCGCAGCCATCCGCGTGACCTCCTCTCCCCCACAGCCACCTATGACTGTGCCCGGTTCCCCAGCTCGCTGAGCTCACGCTGGCGGCGCGCGCGCTGCTCAGGAGTGATAGAAATCGCCGTCTCTACGCTAGCATAGAGTTCGCTGATCGTGAATGGTTTCGGCAAAAAGTCATCGCCACCGGATAGCAGCGCGGTCATCTTGGTCTGTGGATCAGTGCGGGCACTCATAAAGACGACCGGCGTGCCCGCTATGCTTCCGTCGCCGCGCAGCGCCCGCGTCAGCTTGCGCCCGTCTATGCCTGGCATGTAGATATCGGCGACCACGCAGGTGGGTCGAAAGGACTCAATGAGCATGAGGCCCTCGGCGCCCCCCGAGGCACACATGATCTCATACCCCGCGATACGTGAAAGGCCATCCTGCACATATTCACGAATGATCGCGTCGTCGTCGATGACGAGCACGCGGCGGACCGTGTCTGCCCTTGGTGAGTCTGGCGCAGGCGCCTGCGATGGTTCGGTGGACATAGGGTGCGAGCTTCCTCTGGTGGGCTGGTGCGCGACGGCCAGCGTGAATCCGCGGCTCACTCTACCGTGAGGGTGCGCCTGGCGGTAGCGGAGGTGTCAAGATTGTACCATGCGATGGCTGTAATCAGGGACTCACAATTGAATCTGAGCGCGGCGTCATGATCGCCAGCGTATCCGCCGGGAAGCGATTCGCGGCGAAGTCCGCCTTGGCCTGCGCATCCGGCTCGGGCTCACTCCAAATCAGCGCGGCATCGCTGGCCCAGCGCCAGCCCCCAGCGGCGCTCACGGGCAAACGCACCATCGCGCTGAGGACACGATCCCACACCACCGGCGAGGGGTCATCCTCCCACGCGAGCAGGCGCGCGCTGAGTGAGATGTCGCCGCATTGGCGGGGCAGCGTGAGGCGTGAGATGGTCGCCGCGAGCGGCGCGCCTGTGCTCACATCGTTCACGAGGCGGATAGTCTTGTCATCGCAAAGCGCCAGGCTTAGCCCGTGGAGCGCCAGATGACTTGGCTCGCCCGGCAGCCCACGTATCCGCCGCATGCCCACATCGCTGACCGCGGCGCTAAAGGCCGTCGAGTCGGGGAGCCAGGCGAGGGCTTGCCCGACGAGCTGCGGCAGGTAGGCGTGCGCCACCAGGGTGGCATCTGCCTGCGTGACGAGATTGTGGGTATGCGCAACGAGAGGATAGCCTGCCTCACCGGGCACCTGCTCGGGCTGGCTCCAGATGACGGTGTCATCTTGCAGCGCGGGCGAGGGCGGACTCCCGGCCAGCGCGACGCCATCCACCTGTGGGTCGTGGGCGACCTCGGCGAGCTGGCCGGTCGCGCGATTCCATGCGAAAATCGCCCAATCGGGGGAGCGCAATGCGTCTTGCAGCTCAGCCCAGACGATCCACCGGTCATTTGCGGCGGCGCCGGTGAGCTGGCTCCGAATCGTGCTCATCTTGTGGAGGGTCGTGATCTCGCGCGTGTGGATGTTCCAGAGCACGGCTGTGGGCGTCTCACGTGTGACGCCAAAGACGAGCCTTGGCTCGATGGAGCCAACCAGCCACACGCCATCGGGAGTGATCGCGCGGCCAAAGATGAAGCGATGGGCAGCGTCGAGCGCCGTGCCGATGCGTGTGATGGCCGGTGAGCCCCACGCCTGGCTCATGGTCTGCTCGGGCGCGCGATCTGCCAGCGGCGCAAGGTTCTCGATGATGTTTCGCGGCGCGGGGTGCGGCGCTCGCACTGAGGCGGTCAGGCTCGCCACACCGAGGACCACGGCCACGGCCAGCCCAAGCGCTAACGGCCAGACTTTGGGCGCGAAAGGACCACGAGCGCCAGCGCGCGTCTTCTCACCCAAGGTCGTCACGTTGTCTTCCACGCTTTCTTGCTCGCGGCTCGCCCACACTGCCAGGCTCCTCATGTTAGACGAGTCAGCTATGCGTCAGGGTCAACGAGGCGTGTGACCATCATACGCTGCGCCTGCTGGCGTGGAAGCATCCTTCTAGAAACCTGATGCTGGTCACCGGTACCATGGTGATATCCTACAGTGAATGATGAGAGAGCATGTTCCTATCGAGCGAGAGGCACCCTGATGGCGGCGCGGCAAGTCCGGGCGAGTGTGGAGCGCATGATCGCGCGTCACCGTCTCTGGGCGCCTGGGGCGAGGCTCGTCGTCGCTGTGTCTGGCGGCGCGGATTCGCTCTGTGTCCTCGGGACGCTGCTCGACCTCCGCGCGGGCAAGCGCCCTTTGGCTCCGGGTGAGCTGATCGTCGCGCATCTGGACCACGGCCTGCGCGGTGAGGCGGGCTCGGCGGATGCCACATGGGTCGCACAGCTCGCGGAGGAGCTTGGCGTGT
>DASWAC010000291.1:0-3746 GCA_036391335.1 Ktedonobacterales bacterium | reverse complement strand
CCGCGCTGCTCTTTGGTGCGCTGCACGTTGGCGGGCAGTTCATGCAGAGCCAGGTGAACATCTCGTCACACCTGGTGGATATCTTGCAAGCCATCATCCTCTTTAGCCTGGCCGCGAATTTCCTGGCCCAGCTCAAGATCCGCTTCCCCTGGTCCGCAAAGCCGTCTGGCGTGACACCGGCGCCCAGCGTGGCTCCGCCACAGGCGAGTCCACCTGAGGGAGGAGGCCCGGCTCAGCCGGAGCCACAGCCAACGGCATGACACGTGTGGGGCGTGAGACAGGGAATGAGGTGAGAGAGCATGTTTTTCCAGCAGCTGTTACATGTGCTAACCACATCGGGGCTCTATAGCAATGCGATCCAGGAGGCCGTGCTCCTCCTGTTGCCGGCGCTCGGCGGCGTGATCTCAGAGCGCAGCGGCGTGGTCAACGTCGCGATGGAAGGGATGATGCTTACCGGGGCATTCGTCGCGGTGGTCGTGGGCTTGCGCACGCAGAATCCATGGATCGCGACGATTGCGGCGATCTTCGCGGGCGGGCTCATGGCGCTGATTCACGCGGTCGTCTCGATTCGCTTCAAGGCGAACCAGATCATCAGCGGCTTTGGCATCAACATCTTCGCGGCGGGCCTGACCAGCCTGCTCTCGCTGGCCATTTTCGGCACCTTTCCAGGCCCGGGCCATCTCGAAGCGGCGCACGAGCTGCCACAGATCAGCATCCCTGGCCTCTCGGCCATTCCGTTCCTTGGCCCGGTCTTCTTCCAGCAAAATCTCGTCGTCTATCTCGCGGTGATCATCCTCATCGGCGTGCAGATCGTGCTCTTCCGCACTCGGCTGGGGCTGCGCGTGCGGGCCGTGGGCGAGCATCCGCAGGCGGCGGACACCGCCGGCATCAACATCTACATGCTGCGCTATGGCGCGGTGGTGATGAGCGGTCTGCTCTCTGGCTTCTCGGGGGCCTTCCTCTCGATCGGCGTGAACAATACCTTCAACGACAACATGACCGGCGGACGCGGCTTCATCGCGCTGGCGGCCATGATCTTTGGCCGGTGGACTCCATTCGGCGCGCTGGGTGGCTGCCTGCTCTTCGGCTTTGGCGAGGCGCTCTACGCCAATAATTCAGCGCTGACGATCTCGCCGTTCGTGCTCAAGATGCTTCCCTATGCCCTGACTCTGATCGTGCTGGCCGGATTCGTAGGCCGCAGCGTAGCTCCGGCGGCTGACGGCATCCCCTATGACCCCGCGGGTGAATAACGGAGGCCCTCCCATGACGAACGCGACACCACAATCAGCCGAGCCGGCCAGCGCCTATGCCGTCGAGATGCTCCACATACGCAAAGAGTGGCCGGGGGTTCTCGCGAATGACGATGTCAGCTTGCATGTCCGCAAGGGCGAGATTCACGCGGTGGTCGGCGAGAACGGCGCGGGCAAGACCACGCTGATGAATGTCCTGTATGGCCTGCTCAAGGCAAACGCGGGCGAGATTCGTCTCAACGGCGAGACGGTGAAGATCGGCGGCCCACGTGATGCCATCGCGCGCGGCGTGGGCATGGTGCACCAGCATTTCATGCTCATTCCGCCGCTCTCGGTCGCGGAAAACATCGTGCTGGGCTACGAGCCTGTCACCAATGGCGACTTCTTCGACACCGAGAAGGCGAATTCGGCCATCCACGAGCTCTCGGAGCGCTATGGCCTGGAGATCGACCCCACGGCGCGCACCGGCGATCTGCCGGTGGGTCTACAGCAGCGTGTCGAGATCCTCAAGGTGCTCTATCGCGGCGCGAACATCCTCATCCTGGATGAGCCGACCGGTGTGCTGACCCCGCAGGAGACCGAAGAGCTTTTTGTCGTGCTGCGCGGCCTGCGCGAGCAGGGCAAGACCATCATCTTCATCACCCACAAGCTGCGTGAGGTGCTGGCCATCTCAGACTCTATCTCGGTACTGCGCCGGGGGCGCAACGCGGGTGAGCTGGTGACGAGCCAGACGACCCAGGAAGAGATCGCCCGCCTGATGGTCGGTCGCGAGGTGCTGCTACGCGTAGAGAAGGCCCCGGCCAAGCCAGGGGCGCCGCTCTTGCGCGTGGACAACCTGACGGTCAGCTCTGACCGCGGCCTGCCCGCCGTCCGTGGCATCTCGTTCGAGGTGCGCGCGGGCGAGATCCTCGGCATCGCCGGGGTCGAGGGAAATGGGCAGAGCGAGCTGGTGCAGGCGCTGGCGGGCACACGCAAGTCCGCCGGGGGGCATGTCTGGCTGGGCGACGAGGAGATCACCACACTGGGTGCGCGCGCCACCCGCGCCGCGAAGCTCTCGCACATCCCAGAGGACCGGCGCGAGAGCGGCCTGGTGCTCGGCTATTCCGTGGCTGATAACCTCATCCTGGGCCATCAGCGCGACGAGCAGTTCGCCGCACGCGGGTTCGTGCTGAAGCTCGATGCCATTCGCACCTGGGCGATGGATCTCATTAAGCGATTCGACATCCGCACCTCCTCGCCAGACGCCACGGCGCGCTCGCTCTCTGGCGGCAACCAGCAGAAGGTCATCGTCGCCCGCGAGATGAGCACGGATCCCCGAGTGCTGGTGGCCTCACAGCCGACCCGCGGCGTGGATATCGGCGCGATCGAATTCATCCATCAGCAGCTCATCGCCAAGCGCGACACGGGGATCGCCGTGCTGCTGGTCTCTGCCGAGCTCGATGAGATTCGCTCGCTCGCGGACCGCATCGCCGTGATGTATGAGGGCCGCATCGTTGGCATCGTGCCGCCGGAGACACCGGAGGCCGAGCTGGGCCTCATGATGACCGGTGGCCAGGTGAAAGCGAGCGCCTGACCTCACTTGAGGCCAGCATAGCCCCAGTCGAGCAGGAGCGCGGCATCGGTAAACCGCGCATTGGGGTCGTAGCTGCTATCGCCAAGCAAGACACCGATGAGCATCCCCTGCGGTCGGACGACCGCGAACACGAGGCAATAGCCAGCGTTGCCGGTATGCCCGGTCTTCACGCCGACGATGCCAGCATAGTGCCGGTTGCTCGAGACGAGATCGTTGGTCGTGATCCAATCGTAGTCGTGATGGGCCGACGTAAGCTTCACCTTATATTCCGGGGTGCCAACGATCTTGGCAAACGTGGGATTCGCCATCGCATAGCCCGCCAGCCGTGCCAGGTCGGTCGCGGTGGTGTAGTGCCCCGTCGCGTCGAGACCATGGACATTGACGTAATGGGTCCGCTGGAGGCCCAGCAGCGCAGCCTCCAGGTTCATCAGGCCGACGAAGTGCTCAGGCGAGCCCGCGACGGCGTCGGCCACCGCGACGGCGGCATCGTCGCCAGAGGGCAGCATCAGGCCATAGAGCAGGTCGTTCAAGGTGAGCACATCGCCCTGTTGGAGCTGGGCCGTGCTATTTTCGCTGTTCTGCATCTTGATGGCGTCCGCGCCGATGGTGACCTGCTGGTCGAGCTTGCCATAGTGAATGGCCACGAGCGCCGTCATGATCTTGGTCGTGCTGGCCATGGCCAACTCGGTGTCGCCCGACTGGCTGGCATAGATTTCATGGGTCGTCGCGTTGAGCAGCACAGCCGCGCTCGCGCCAATCTTGGGCGCAGCCGCCTTGGGCATGGTCACGGGCGCGGTGGGCACAGGCCGCGCGGCACTGGTGAACGGCGCCTCGCCACCATAGGTGAGGCCGCCACAGCCTGTCAGCAGTGTGGCCAGCAGGCCCGCGAGCGTCATGGCCACCAGGCGTGACCTGCGACCTCC
>DASWAC010000290.1:0-5037 GCA_036391335.1 Ktedonobacterales bacterium | reverse complement strand
CCGGCGCGGACTTGCTGGCATCGTCAGAGGGGGTGTCGGGCAGCCCAAGCTCATAGGCGTTCAGATGAAGAGCGACCTCTCGCTCACCCTCGATGCCACGCTGGCCCTCATAGGTACGGATCAGCGCATCTATCGCCTTGCACAGGTCCTTATACTGCTCTGGTGTCACCCAGAGCACGTAGTTGGAAAAATCCACGATCACCGAGCCCTCTGGGAGGAGCGCCGCGCGGCGTGTCGCGTGGCTGAATGCGCTGGCGTTGTGCCGCAGCATGACTTCGGCGGCTTCCACGACCTCATCGAGTGATGAGGTGACCAGAGATTGCGATACCTTGATATTACGGGCGACGGGCATATAATAGCGCTCGATGAGGTTCCCACGCGCCCGCGTATAGGCAAGCTTCACCAGGCCGACCCGCTCGAGCTCCCCCAGGTGATAGTGAATCTTTGAGGGCGCCATATCCAGCGCCTTGGCGACCTGCGTGGCCGTCATTGGTCCGCTAAGCAGCAATGAGCCAATGCGCATGCGCAGCTCGTCAGCGATAGCGCGCATCTGCTCGATCGTCTCGATGTAATAGTCTTCGGGGAGGTCGTCCATGGTCCGCGCTTCCTCAGCTACGATCCCTATCAAATTTTCTTGAACGCTCAAAGAATACTTAGACGCGCAAAGTTTGTCAAGTGCCTTTGCCAACAGAGCGCCAATCACCCTGATCGCTCACCCGAACGTCGTGGCGGCCCCTGCGGGGCAAGCGGTGTGCTATGCTGCCACCTCGGGGGCCGGATGAGCCCCGCCACAGGAGGCCCGCTTTGACCACGCCAGACAGTCTGCCCGAATCGCTTGCCACCGAGACCCTCGCCCGCACGCTCGCCATCGAGCTTAGCATCCGCCCCGGGCAGGCGCAGCATACCCTCGAGCTGCTCGACGACGGAAACACCGTTCCCTTCATCGCGCGCTATCGCAAAGAAGCCACCGGGAATCTCGATGAGGTGCAGATTCAGGCGGTGGGCGACCGAGCCGAGGCTATGCGGCAACTGCATGCCCGCAAGCGCGACGTGCTGAGGCTCATCGGCGAGCAGGGCAAGCTGACCGACACGCTCGCACAGGCCATCATGGGCGCCACCACCCTCACCGCGGTGGATGACCTCTACCTGCCCTATCGTCCCAAGCGCAAGACCCGTGCCAGCATGGCTCGCGAGCGGGGACTCCAGCCACTGGCCGAGATGATCTTGCGGCAAGAGCGGCTCGCGGGCGCCCCGGCGGAGGCTCTGGCGCACGCGGCGGACCCATTCGTCAGCGTCGAGCTGGGCGTCGAGTCGGCTGCGGCGGCCCTCGCTGGCGCGCGCGACATCTGTGCCGAGATCATCTGCGAGGACGCCGGTGTGCGCTCGGGAGTCCGGAAGCTCTTTGCCAGCACAGCCGAGCTGCGCGCGCGACTTGCCATCAGCGAGGAAGAGGCCAAGGCCAAAGATCCCCGTGGCGTCTATCAGCTCTACTATGATTTTGCGGAGCCAGTGCGCAATGCGGTGCCTCACCGCATCCTGGCGCTCAACCGCGCCGAGCGTGAGGATGTGTTACGTGTCGCGGTGGACCTGGATTTCGAGGATGCCGAGCCCGAGATGAGCCGGGCCTATCGCCCGGATAATCGCTCGCCCTTTTATGCTGAGCTCAATACGGCCATCCAAGAAGGCTATCGCCGGCTCCTGGCGCCCGCCATCGAGCGCGAGGTGCGCGCCCAGCTGACGGCCATGGCAGAGGAGCACGCCATCGGCACCTTCGCCACCAATCTGCGCAACCTGCTGCTACAGCCGCCGCTGCTGGGCCGTCGTGTGCTGGGGCTTGACCCCGGCTTCCGCACGGGCTGCAAGGTCGCCGTCATCAGCGAGACCGGTGCGCCCATCGCCAGCACGACGGTCTATCCTCATCCGCCGCAGTCGAAGGCTGACGAAGCCAAGGCGACGCTGGCCGCCCTCATCGTGAAGCACGACATCAGCGTGATCGCCATCGGCAACGGCACAGCCTCGCGCGAGACCGAGCAGCTCGTCGCGAGCCTGCTGGCCGACCTCCACCGCGCCAAGCAGGGTTCCAGCGAGCTGGGCTATGTCATGGTCAACGAAGCGGGCGCGTCGGTCTATTCCGCGTCCGAGATCGCCCGGCAAGAATTCCCCGACCTCGACGCCACCGAGCGCGGCACCATCTCGATTGCACGCCGCCTGCAAGATCCACTGGCCGAGCTGGTCAAGATCGATCCGAAGTCCATCGGCGTGGGGCTCTATCAGCATGATGTGGATCAACGCGCACTCGGCACGGCGCTGGATCGCGTAGTCGTCTCGTGCGTGAATTACGCCGGGGTAAACGTCAACACGGCGTCGGCCTCGCTGCTGAAGCACGTTTCAGGCGTGAGTGCCCGCGTAGCCGATAATATCGTGACGTGGCGCGCAAAGAACGGTCCTTTTCGCCGTCGCGAGCAGCTGAAGAAGGTCGCCGGGCTGGGTCCCGCCACGTTTGTGCAGGCGGCAGGCTTCATCCGCATTCCCGATGGAGATGAGCCGCTCGACGATACCTTCATCCATCCAGAGAGCTACACCGCGGCGCGTGAGCTGCTGCTGCGACTACCCGGCGCACAGACCCACGAGCGGGTCGCCGATCGCGTGCGGCTGTGGCGGCAGCAGGTGTCCAAAAGCGGCCAGGCGGCGCAGCTCACCCGGACTGCGCAAGAGCTCAACGTCGGTGAGCTGACTCTGCTAGATATCCTGGAGAACCTCGAAAAGCCGGGGCTGGACCCCAGGCAATCGCTGCCCCAGCTGCTGCTGAGACAAGATGTGCTGAAGATGGAAGATCTCCGACCGGGGATGCTCTTGCAGGGCACGGTGCGCAACGTGGTGGACTTCGGCGCGTTCGTGGATATCGGCGTGAAGCAAGATGGGCTGGTCCACATCTCTGAGATGGCCGATCATTACGTGAAAGACCCGCACACGGTGCTTGCGGTGGGCCAGGTGCTGCAGGTGCGTGTCATCGGGGTGGATGCGGCACGGGGCCGCATTCAGCTCAGCCTGCGCTCCGTCAGCTAGCTTCCCCGCTGGCGAAAGCCTGACCGAGGAGTTATACTGAGCGTCAATCAGACATCCTGGCGTGAAAATAGCCCAGCCGTGGGGAGGCCCGCATGCGTGGAAGCGCCCGAGTGACGGTGCGCGAGGCCAGCGAGGCCGACCGTGCCGCCGCCATGGCCTTTATCGCGCCGGGCACCACTCGTGGCCGCCTCAGCATGACACTGCTGCGGGCGAGCCAGGGCATTCTGTGGGTAGCCGTCACAGGAGAAGGGGCCAGCGAGCAGCTGGTCGGCCTGTTGCTCGGAGTGCTGCACATCAGCGCCGAGCCCGATGAGCTGGTGGGCTACATCCAGGAGCTCCTAGTGCATCCTGAGTTTCGCCGCCTTGGGGTGGCCAATCACCTGCTCGACGCCGCCGAGGCGCATTTTCTCGACACCCTTGGCTGCGGCTCAGTCAGTCTCGTCACCTCGCCGGAAAACGATGCCGCGCTGCGGCTCTATCGCAGCCGGGGCTATTCCATGAGCCAGGTGCGCATCAGCAAGCGTCATGCGCCGCGAGAAGACGGGCGAGAGCGTGGAAGGTGAGGTGGTTGGGTGAGTGACTCGATCTCGTTCGACAGAGTCGCAGACCGCTATGACGAGACGCGCGGCTATTCCGACGAGGTGGCGCGCCGCATCGCTGAGGGCATCATTCGCGAGGGAAGGCTCCAGCCTGGCGCGCACCTGATCGAGCTGGGCATCGGCACGGGCCGAATCGCGCTCCCCCTGCTCACGCGGGGCATCCATATCACCGGCGTGGATATCTCGGCGGAGATGATGAGCCAGCTCAAGCGGCGTCTGGATGCCTGGGACGCGCAGAATCCCGGGAAGGCCCGTGGCACTCTGACACTGCGCGCGGAAGACATGACGCAGCTCCCCTTCCCTGACGGCGCCTTTGACGGCGTGATCGCGGTGCATGTCTTTCATCTCGTGCCCAAGTGGGAGCGCGCCCTCGACGAAGCGTTGCGCGTGCTGCGGCCGGGCGCGCCTTTTCTGCTGGGGCAAGACGCCTCGCAGCAGGATGCGCCGATCTACCATATTCAAGACATATGGGTCAGCATCATGCTGGAGCTCGAGCATCCGGTGGTCTATGCCGGCGCACGCTCGCGCGCTCAGGTGATCGAGGCGTTGCGCCAGCGAGGCAGGGCGCCGGTGGAAAAGGTCATCGCCACGTGGGACAAGGTGCACACCCCCCGGCAGGTGCTGAGCCTGGTAGGCGACCAGATCTGGTCGCGCACGTGGGACGTGCCCGACGATGTCTTTCGTGAATCGGTGCGCGACCTCACCGAGATAGTCTATGCCGAGTATGGTGATCAAATGGACACACCGCAATCGTCGCCCTTCGAGTTTCGCCTGACACGCGCATGAGGGATAGTGAGCTGCTCGCGAGCATTTTTGACGGCGAGACGCATCCTCTGCGCGAAGCCTGCGCGGCGTGGATCACCTCGTCGCGGCCATTCCGCGCCTTCTTGGAAGAGAATGCTCCTAAGGTTCGCAAGAAGGCGCGCCAGGCGGGCGATGCGGAGAGCCTGCGTGACCTGCAGCTGGAGATGGATGCCGCCTTTCATCTGCTGGTCGATCGCCGCGTGGCGCTGGCCTATGAGCGCTATCTGGCCGACAGGACACGCGGCCCCGACTTCACGGCGACCTACAAGGGGCATATGGTCTTCAACGTCGAGGTGCGACGACTGCGCGCGCCAATCGCCGCGGGAAAGCTGGGCGTGGTGATCTGCGAGAAGTTACGCCAGATGCCCGCAGGCGCGATCAATGTCCTGCTGGTCGGCGTGGACTCCGCTGCGGCCGGCGACCTCGATGTTGCGGCGACCATGAAGCGCCTCATCCAGCGCGCGGAGACCAAGCAAGATAGCGCCTTCATCGAGCGCGGCTACCGCGACGCCCGTGACTTCTTGCGTGCTCTCCAGCGCCTGAGCGGCGTGCTCCTGCGTGCCAGGTG
>DASWAC010000289.1:0-2628 GCA_036391335.1 Ktedonobacterales bacterium | reverse complement strand
GACCAGCGACCCAGCCAGACTGCCACGGCAAGCATGATGGCGCCAGGGAAGAAGAATGCTGCTGCGAGCACTGCGTTCGCCGTGGCAGGGGACGTAATCACGCTCGAGTCCCAATAGAGCAGCGCCTGCCACGCGCTGCCCGCCGCCAATGCCGTCGCGACCCAAGCGATCACCACCGCAGCCCACCATGGAAGCCCTGGCGCTGGGTGTCGCTCGCGGATGGGTTTCCATCAAGTGAAGAGTGAGCCAAAGACTGCACTCAGAGCGGAGAGGATCACCGCACACACGACCATGGCACCTGCGATCAGGATAGCCGGTGACTGGCTCCCTGGCGGACCGCCGGCGAAAAAGACGGCATATCTCCCGAATAATACTCCCAGATAGACCAAAGGAAGCGGCAAGGACTCGAGGATGACTCTGGTGATGCCCACTTTGCTGAGGCGCATCATGGCATATAGGAACGTTCCGCCTATCACCGGCAAGGCGAAGAGAATCGTTAAGATACCCACGCCCTGCCAAAAGGTGAGGAACTCGTAATTAGGGTTGTGAAGGCGTGTGTCACTTTGGGTGAGACGGTCACCAACGCTCACTAGGGCGACCGTGAGCGCGACATACGCAGTGGCGCTCACGAGCGCGTAGGCCACTGCCACCAGAATGGGGCGCAGGGTGCGCTGAAACACTGGCTGCCCCTTTCTCTGCGCTACGGGTTCCGTTCTGAGCCATGTGTGGAAGCTGTGCCTAGAGGGTAACACATCCCGCCTGCTCGGGCCGAGGGTGTGCCTTGGGCTGCTTGGCTCACCGGCCGAGCCGACGCCCTAGAGGAAGGGATCGGGGATGACGCAGGCCGCCCAGAAGGTGGCGCTATGCGCGCCGGAGGTATCGATGTTGCGGCCCTGCACGTACCAGGTGGAGTAGTCCACCGTGGGCGCGTCGAGTGAGAAAGCGCCGTGGCCCGCGCCGCTGAGGTCATCCATCGAGGGGCCACCCATGGTCAGCCACGAGCCCTTGGCGCAGGCGAGCCCGGCGGGCACATCTTCATTGGGGTGCATCGTCACCGAGACGACTACCGTGTCGGGGCCTGGCTTCACACTGTGGGTGGCGCACATCGCATAGGCGCTGGCATGCGCAACAGCTCCACCACCGCCCACCACCACATTCCAGCCTTTCAGGCCAGATAGCGGGGCTGAGGTCGAGACGATGGCATCATCCGCGCCGGCGTCATAGCCACCGCCAATCGCGACGCTCCCATCGGGGCACATCATCGCGAGCGGCAGTGGCTGGTTGGCAGGGACATCGCCCTTTGCCGTGACGACCTTGGTGAAGAGCGAGTAATTTGCCGCGAGACACCCGACGAAGGTCTGTAAGGTGAATGGGGTGCTGCCCGTCGCGTGGACCGTGACCGTCCAGCTGGCGGAGCCTGAGGGATAGCTGGCGCGCGCGCGGTAGGTGTGGTCCACCGAATTGATGAGGTAGCCACCGCCCAGCATCTGCTCACCATCGCGGCATGAGGCGCTCACCGTGAGGGTGCCATAGCCGCTATAGGTGCTGCCCACATTCGAGCGCACCGCCAGGCTCGCTGTGGGATGCGGCGCGACCGCCAGCCGCACGCGCAAGGCCGTCACCGTGCCCGAGCTGCTGAGGCTTTCGAGCGAGACATAGCGTGCGTCGCCATTGACGGCCTTGCGCCAGCAATAGGGATCTCCACATGTCGTGGCCGGAGAGCCTCCGTAGGGATAGAAAGCTGTGGGCTTCCACCCTGCTCCGGGCATCTGCGTGCTGAAATAGCGCAGGGTGGCGTCGGCGCTGCCATCAACGCAGATGCGCATCTCCGCGAAGCGATAGGTCTGGGAGGTGTCGGCGCCACGTGCTCCCACCGCGCCCACCGGCAGGGGCAGATCGTGGAAGTTGTCCCCGCCGTCGGCCATCGTGGCCGCGCTGGCGAACTCCGTCGCATCGGCGCACTTCGTCAGCCCCGCCGGCAGCGGTTGATCGTCGGCAATGCCGCCCTTTTTCACGGCGACTGAGGCGAGGGAGGGGGGAAGCGTCGCTTTTGTGATACGCGTCTGGCCAGGGATGGCGCAACCACTCAGCAGCGAGACGACGATCACGATCAGCAGGTAGACGGGCACAACGGCAATCCGATTCTTCCCCATCGCGCGTGTCACTCCTCGGCTGTGCTGTCTGCCTGCCCGGTGGCTGCCTGGTCCAGTGGCAGGGTAGCCTATCGGCCGTGGGAGTGTCTAGCCGCACAGGACCCGTCTCACGCGAGGACGAGCGCCTGGCGCATCACCTCCAGGGGCGCGGGGAGGCCGGTCCAGAGGGTGAAGGCGGCGGCGCCCTGATAGAGCAGCATGTCGAGGCCACCACAGCCGGCCAGGCCGCGCGCACGGGCCAGGCGCAGCAGGCGCGTCTCGGGTGGCGTGTAGATCAGGTCGAAGACGAAGGCGTGCGCTGGCAGCGCCGCCAGTTGCTCGGCGGAAAGGGGACTGCTGGCGCTGTCACGGGTGCCCACCGGCGTCGCGTTGATCAGCACATCGCTGCGCGCCAGGGCCCCCAGCAGGGAAGTCTCGTCGCCCAGGGTGAGCACCGCATGCTCCCAGAGATGCGCCGGCCCAGCCTTGGCGTTGC
>DASWAC010000288.1:0-3504 GCA_036391335.1 Ktedonobacterales bacterium | reverse complement strand
AACATGGGCGCGCTTGGCGAGAGCCGCTTTGGCGCGGGGCGCGGTGTCAGCAACATGGCCTATGTAAAAGTCGCCACCGGCACCGGCTGCGGGCTGGTCGTCAACGGCAGCATCTATCGTGGCAGCTTCGGCAGCGCGGGCGAGCTGGGGCATGTCACTATCGACGAGGAGGGTCCGCTGTGCGACTGTGGGAACCGCGGCTGCCTCGAAACGTTCGCCAGCGCCCATGCCATCGTGCACGATGCGGTCCATGGCATCTCGCTGGCCCGTGAGGGAAGCACCGCCCGACCCACGCCACGCGATGAGGCCAGCACCGACATCGCGGATGTGGTGACGGCAGCGCTGGCGGGCGACCCTGCCGCGATCGCGGCCATCAGGCGGGCCGGCGAGCACGTCGGAGTCGCCGTCGCGGGCCTGGTGAACCTGATGAACCCGTCCCTTATCTTGATCGATGGCGGTGTGGCCAGAGCCGGCGATATCCTGCTTGAGCCCATCCGTAATGCGATCGCGACCCGCAGCCTGAAAGCGGCGTCAACCAATGCCTGTGTCGAGCTGGCCGCCCTTGGCGAAGACGCAATCGCGCTCGGCGCAGTGGCCGCCGTCATCGACGCGGCCTTCAGTCTGCCACAGACACCGGCAATGCAGCCGCACCATATACACAGCTCATATCGTTCCACACCTGCCGGGTCGTGAGGCCAGGCATTCCTTTGAGACCCCGTGAGACACACCTATGCCTCACGCGCTGGCCTCGCTAAGTTTCGTCGTGAGTAGCGCGGCCCACGGGTCGCGACAAAGGAGGTGGCGCTCGACGCACACGACACAGGCTAGCCGGTGCTACGTCGGCACTGGACTCCACGTTTTGAGCAGCACTGCTATTTCAAGTTGTACGAAAGAACGGAGCAACCTAAACCATGCGGTTCAACGGTAGCCCTCGATGGCGCACCCTCGTGATGGCTGGGGTCGGCAGCGCCCTGATGCTGAGCGCCCTCGCAGCCTGTGGCAGCACCACGGAAAGTGTTGCCAATGGCAAGAACTGTAAGCACATTGCCTTCCTCCTTCCGGAAAGCGCCACCGCTGCCCGGTGGGAAGCCGCCGACCACCCTGATGTGGTGGCCGCGATCAACGCGAGTCTCCCCGGCGCGACCATTGATGTGTCGAACGCCCAGGGCGACGCGACGACCCAGGCGACACAGGCGGATGCGGCGCTGACCAAGGGCGCGTGCATCCTCATCGTGGCGCCAAAGGATAGCACGGCGGCCGCGGCCATCGTGACGAAGGCCAAGGCGAGCAATGTGCCCGTCATCGCCTATGATCGCTTGATCCAGAGCGACGACCTGGCCTTTTACGCCTCATTCGATGGTGTGGATGTGGGCAAGAAGCAGGGCCAGTATATCGCTGACCACTATAAGGATTACGTCTCGGCGGGCCACAACAATGTCGTGATGATCAACGGCTCAGACACCGACAACAACGCCCACCTCTTTGGCCAGGGCGCTCACAGCGTGCTCGACCCGCTGTTCACCGCCAACACGCTCAAGAAGGTGTATGAGAAGTTCACCCCCGGCTGGGACAACGCAACCGCCCAGCAGGAGATGGAGGCCGCCCTCACCGCGCAGCATAACGATGTGCAGATCGCCTATGTCATGAATGATGGCATGGCCAACACAGTCATCGCGGCGCTGAAGAACCAGGGCCTCAACAAGAAGGTGCTCGTTACCGGCCAAGATGCTGAAGTCAGCGGCATCCGCAACATCCTGCTGGGCGATCAGTCCATGACGATCTACAAGCCCATCAAGAAGCTCGCGGATTCGGTTGGCAAGCTGGTCGCAGCCATCAGCAAGGGCGAAGACACCAGCAGCATCGCGAGCGCCCAGGTTGCCGACAGCAACGGCAAGAACATCGCCTCCATCCTCAATCCTGTGACTGAGGTGGACATCAGCAACATCAAAGACACCGTGATTCCTGACGGCTTCGTCAAGAAGAGCGATGTCTGCCAGGGCGTGCCCGCAGGCGCCGGCGGCGTGTGTTAGTCTTTTCCTAGTGAAGGGGATCCCTGGAGCGGGAAGGCCGTCGAGGCGCAATGATCTCCCGCTCTGGGCGCTCCTCATCCATCTGGCCGGGGGCAGCGCTGTTCGCTGCCCTTTGGCGCAGGTGGGGCGGGTTGGCGACTAACGTCGCGCATCCGCCGCTTCCGCAGCGGTCTCGATCTATTTCTTCACGAGAGCGGAGAGATTCTCATGGCTGAGGAAATAACCCCGTCGGTGGGAATGCAACCGGGTGCGGGCGCCTCGGGAGCCCCCTCCGGTGAGCCGGTGCTCCGCCTCACAGGCGTCACGAAGTCATTCGGCGCGGTCAGGGCACTCCAAGATGTAGACTTCGAGGTCTATGCGGGTGAGGTGGTCGGGCTGGTTGGCGACAACGGCGCTGGGAAGTCAACGCTCATCAAGGTGATCGCGGGGGTGAATCCCTCCGATGCCGGTGAGATCTATGTGCAGGGCAAGCGCACCAACATCTCGCAGCCGCAAGATGCCACCAAAGCGGGCATCGAGACGGTCTATCAGGACCTGGCCCTTTGCGACAACCTCGATGTGGTCGCCAATATGTATCTCGGCCGTGAGGATATCACCCCCCTCGGTCTCAACGAGCCTGAGATGGAAGCCAAAACCCTCGACGTGCTCAAACAACTCGAGGTGACGACGCTGAAGTCGGTCCGGGTGCCGGTCGCCTCGCTCTCTGGCGGCCAGCGGCAATCCATCGCCGTGGCGCGCACCATCCTGCGGAGCCCGAAGGTCGTCCTGCTGGATGAGCCCACCGCCGCGCTCGGCGTGGTGCAGACAAAGCAGGTGCTCAATCTCATTCGCAGGCTGCGCGAGCAAGGGCTGGGTGTGGTGGTCATCTCGCACAACCTGGCCGACGTCTTCGAGGTCGTTGATCGTGTGATCGTGCTCCGGCTAGGTCGCCGTGTGGGCACCTATGACATCCACAAGACGTCACCACAAGAGGTCGTCGCGGCCATCACTGGGGCGGAGTTTGGGGCAATGGTGGCTGAATAGCGTTGCATGGTGATCGGGCGCAGCTCGGGTGACGCGTGCAGACGGGAGATTAGGTGTATGACAACCAACATGGCTGGCAGCTCCGAGGAGAGCACGGCATCTACGGAGGCCACGAGCGCGAGCGCCCCCGCTGCGGCTCCATCTGAGGGATTCTTCACGTCACTCTGGCGGCGATTCACTCGGGGGGAGCTTGGCCAGATTCCCGTCGTGATTGGGCTCGTGCTGATCGCAATCTATTTCCAGGTCGCTGGGAATAGCCTCTTCCTCTCGCCACGCAATCTGACCTTCCTCATCCAGCAGGTCATCACCGTCGGCACCATTGGGCTGGGCGCGGTGCTGGTGCTGCTCATCGGCGAGATCGATCTCTCGCTGCCGGCCGTGGCCTATTTCTGCGCGGGCGTCATGGGCGTGCTCTCGGCGCATCAGGGCTGGTCGGCTCCGGCGGCCATCT
>DASWAC010000287.1:0-3412 GCA_036391335.1 Ktedonobacterales bacterium | reverse complement strand
GGTCGCGAAGAGCCGTCCGAGCCCTGCAGCAGTGCCCCCAAGGCGTTGATCAGCGGCCAACTGCAGTGAGGGCTGCACGTTGAGCAGTGGGATCGAGACAATGGTCGGCTCAGGCTGACGCGTTACGGTCGGGGTGGCCGGCACGTGTGCCGGTGACACGGCGAAGTGCGTAAAGACCACTGCTCCGATGGCGAGGAGCAGCACCGCCGCAACAATGCCTTTCCACAGGGTGCCGGCGCGCGAAGACTGCCGACCTGGCAGGGGCTGGCGGCTCAGGGTCGGTGGGTTATCGGCATGCGGATTCATGACATCCTCCATGGTGAGGGGAGCGATAGCCCAGGGATGAGGCCAGGGAGTGACCGGGTTGGGGATCAGTTCGTGGCGCAGGATGGTGCGGAGCGCAGTATAGTCGGCCAGCGCCTGTTGACACGTGGCACAGGTGGCGATATGCACCAGGGTCGCGGGATCCTCGTGCTCGCCCAGCGCCACTAGGGGCACGAGGGGCTCATAAGGCACACAGCCGAGGTCAGTGGGTGGAGTGTGCTGATTCATACCTAACTTCCCCTTTTCCTAGGCAGGTGTGTCTCCTGGCGGTAATAGGCGTGGCGCAGCGCTTGCATCGCGCGTGAGAGGCGCTTCCTCGTGGCGTCAGCTGAGACGCCGAGGCTCTGCGCGATCTCAGTGGAGGTATAGCCATGCAGTTCATGCATAAGTAGGCTGGCGGCATCCTGTGGCTCAAGCTCGCCCAGGGCGTCACGCAACTGTTCGCGCTCGGCTATCTGGTCCTCGAGCGAGAGCCCCAGCGGACGCCTCATGACGTCGTGGTCAACCACCTCATCGAGAGGCTCCCAGTGGAGCACGGTGCGGTGTCGCAGCGCCGAGACGGCGTGGCAATAGCCCGCATGAAAGAGCCAACGGGCGGCGGTTGCCTCGTCCATTGGGGCATTAAAGGGTGGCGTGCCGCGCTCAGCGACGCGCCAGGCCGCGACATAGACATCCTGCAGCACATCATGAGCATCCTCCTCGTTGCCCACCAGGCTACGCAAGTACCTGGAGAGTGAAGCCTGAGTGGTCTCGAGCAGTTTGGCGAAGGCAGCGACGGAGATCCCACCGGGCGCTGGCTCTGTTCCCATCGGTCCCTCCGCGTCTCACCAGGGTGACTGCACACGCAGTGGCTCTACTTAGCTATCGCATGAACATGCCCGAGTGTGACACGAAGGTGCTGCGGCGAGTATCATGGCACACACGTCGTCTTACTGCCTGGGCGGTACAATCGCCCAGGCTAGGCACCCGAGCCGCGGGTTCCTCCTCTTGAGAGGTGGGATGAATCCGCACTGCCGAGGAGTGGAAACAGGTAGGGAACCTGGTTTTACACGGGCACATGAGCAGAGCTGCTCACGGCATATTCAGGCAGCACTCCCCAGCGGCATGGCGACCTTGTAGACCTTGGCGAAATGCTGTGCGAGGAGCTGCTGGATCCCACCCTGCTCCTGCGCCTCCTGCTCGATGGCGTCGAGGTGCTGCACCAGCAGATCCGTCACGTTATGGGTCGGCTTGAACTCCAGGGGAATCACCCCATGGGCAGCGAAGATCCCCAAGAGCATCTGAATGCGGCCCTCCACCTCCTGCACCCGCCGGAAGCGCTCATCCATTCCCCGCGACACCCAGGGGGCCTGGGCTCGGCACCGGCTGAAGGTGATGCGCCAATAGGACTCGTGATAGAGTTGGAGCAGGCAGTCAAGTGACAAGGAGCCTGCGGTATGAGCGGTGATCAACTCGATGCCCTCCTCTTCTTTGCGGGCTGGCTCTGCTACATGTTCGCATGGCTGTCTCTACTCGCGCGCTACCCTCCCATGGGACATCTTGGCACACCTTCTATCGATGCTTGGCCAACGGTGCTCTTGTACCAGGGACTGCTGTTAGTTACTGTGGGCTGTGCATTTCTGGCCTGGCTACAACTCAAGGCCATAATAGACTTCGGGCTCCTGATGAGTATCTCTCTGTTGATCTATGGAGTGACAGTGAGGCTCATTGAGAGACGCCTCTCACGACGAGCCAAGCGGCGGCATTCCTCCCCGCCGGACGCGCTGTAGCCCGCCGCGAGCTACCCTGACTCCCATCGCCTTAAGCCGAGCATCCCGTGCGGCATAGGCGTCAGCCGACCACCTTCGGCCATGAGCCGGGGCGGGGCATCACCGGAGAGGACCACCGTCACGACTTGGTGGCCCTCGCTGCTAAAGGGGCGGAATGGCCGTTCTGCCTGGTGAGGTCCACCTTCATGGAAGCGTCAGTCGGCGCAGCGCGCGGGGTGCGGCCCACGGCCTCGAGGAGGCCATCGAGGCGCTGGCGACCTTCTTGTGACATCACGGCCGAGGCCCCGAAGAGGGCCACCTTCTGGGAGAGTGAGGCCTGCGGGTCGTTGGCGATCGTCACCGTGTCCCGGATGAGCCCTAGTCGCTGGCGAGCTCGACCTGGGCTAGGATGTCACGCGCCGTCACCGGAAGCGGCCGGGCCATCGAGAGGTAGACGCTAAGGAACGGTGCTGCCAAGGCAAGGGCCAGGATGAGCGTCCAGGCGACCGGTGCCTCATAGCGCCATGCTCCAAGGGACGGGAGCCCGCGCACCAGAAACGCGCAGCCTGTCAGGGTGTGCGGGTGTTGCCGCAAGGGCCTGGTGTACTAGGACGCAGCGCTCATCGCGGCGGGGATCACCTCGGGGGTCTGCCGGGCGAGCATATAGCCGACACCGGCAATGGTGACGACATAGCGCGGCGCGCTCGGGTCTGGCTCGATCTTCTCGCGCAGGCGGCGCACATGGCTCTTGATGAGGCAGGCAGCGCCCTCGTCCTCGTAGCCCCAGATGTGGGAGACGATGACCTCCGAGGTGCACACCGTCTCCACGTTGGCCGCCAGCAGGTGCAGCAGCTTGCTCTCGATGGGGGTCAGCTTCACCGCCTTGCTGCCCACCGTGGCCACATTGCGCATCGCATCCACCGTCAGGGCGTCCACACTCACCACCGCCGCGGGCCGGGTCTTGACCGAGGCACGGGTGCGCCGGGTCAGGGCGTGGAGCTGGGCCATCAGCTGGGCGGGAAGGAAGGGGGTGGGGAGCACGGCATCGGCGAGCTCCTCGAGGCCGCGCACCTGGGTGGCGAGGTCGTGCGGGGGGACCAGGGCCAGGATCAGCGCGTCATGCTGAGCTTGGAGCTGCTTGCCCAGCGCCAGGGCGTTGCCCTCGGGCAGGGTGAGGTCGAGGAGGACGATATCGGGCTGGGAGGTGGTCCACTCCTCGCGGGCCTGGGCGCCGGTATAGGCCCGGCGGACATCGTAGCTATAGGTCTGGAGCAAATGCTTGGTCATCTCGACCAGGTCGCGGTCGTGATGGATCAGGAGAACGCGCACGTATCTACCCT
>DASWAC010000286.1:0-2226 GCA_036391335.1 Ktedonobacterales bacterium | reverse complement strand
GAGTCAGATGAAGAATCTTACCTGCGCACCGCGAATCACTTCCCGCGCATCCTATGGCGCTATTAGCGCTCCCGCGTCGGGTGCTTATGGCTGCGCTGAGACTGAGAGAGTGACCACGCGCGCCACCAGACGCGGCTCTCGGCTGGCGTCGGTGCGCCATGCGTCGAGGGAATAGACAATATCGAGCTTAGGAAGGGATGCTAGCTCTTGCGCCATGCGCGAGGCGAGCGTCCCTTTCCCATGCCAGATCGCGCTGCGCTCACCGCCGCCGTCGTGCACCAGCAGGCGCAGACTGCGCTGCTCTGCCCCACTGGCCCAGCAGCCGACCACACGGGCTCCCCGGCAGACGAAAAGCGGCGGGGGGAATCCTGGCCCAAATGGCGCCAGCGCGTTCATACGGGCGAAGGTTTCGAGGGATGCGCGGCTGAGCGGAAGCCGGCAATCAACTGCCAGTGGCTCGCGCTGAGGCGCTGCCGTGTCTCCGGTGACACGCACCAGTGAGCCGCTCAGGTGAGCGCGCACTGCTGCAAGATCTGCGAGGGCGCACGAGAATCCCGCGGCTCGTGGGTGCCCGCCGAAATGGCGAAACAGGTCTGGGCGCTGACCCAGCGCGGCGATGACGTCATAGCCCTCTGGCGCGCGAATGGAGCCACGCGCGACCTCACCATCTCTGCTGGCGCAGACGCTGGGCAGGTGATGCTCCTCGACGAGACGGCCCGCCACCAGGCCGAGCACACCCAGGGGCCAGCCCTCACCCACGGTGAAGATCAGGCCGGGCGCCGACGTGCCGAGATGGAGCTCCGCCTGGTCGTTCGCGGCGCGCACGATCTCTTCGGTGATGCGCTGGCGAGCCTGGTTCAGCTCATCCAGACGGGCCGCCAGCTGCGTGGCGATGGCGTCGTCTTCCGCCAGCAGCAGTCGCAGCGGCAGATCTGGCTCGCCCATGCGGCCCCCGGCGTTGATGCGCGGGGCGATCCGAAAATTGACATCGCCCTCGTCCACCTCGCCCGGCAGCGCTCGGCTCACACGAATCAACGCGGCGATTCCCGGCCGTGGCGCTTCGTTCATCCGGGCGAGACCGGCGCGTGCCAGCGCCCAGTTTTCCTTCGTCAGCGTCGCGATGTCCGCCAGGGTGCCGATGGCCACGAGATCGAGCAGGCTCGCCAGCAGCGCCGGATGGGATTCGCTCAGCAGCGCCTCCGCCACGCGCAAGGCGACCCCCACCCCCACCAGCGCCGCCTCGGCCTTGGGCTCGTCAGCCAGCAGCGGATTGACCACGGCCAGCGCACGCGCCACGGACCCGTGCGGCGCATGGTGATCCGTGACGATGACATCCATGCCTCGGTCGTGGGCATGGTCCACCGCCTCGGCGTTGGTGGTGCCGCCATCGGTCGTGATGACCAGCGTGACGCCGCGCGCCACGAAGTCATCCACTGCGGCGAGGCTGAGGCTGCGACCTTCCTCCTCGCGCTGCGGGATCACCGGCTCCGCGAGGCAACCCACCGCGCGGACCGCCAGCAGCATCAGCGCGCACGAGGTCACCCCATCGGCATCGTAGTCGCCATAGACGACGACACGCTCACCGGCGCTCGCCGCCCGGCGGATGCGGTCCAGCGCGACCTGGAGTCCCGGCAGGCCCACCTGTGGGGCACGCCAATCAGCGGACATCCACCTGCTGATCTCATCGGCGGATGAGATCCCGCGATTGGCCAGCACCTGCACCTGGATGGGCGTATATCCGGCATGGGCGCGAAGCTCGGCCACGCTCAGCTCGTCGCGCAGCTGCCATGGCATGGCAATCGCTTCGAGGTAGGCGCGCACTGTGGGAAAGCTCGCGATATCCGGCGTCTGCACAGTGCGGCTCCAAGTCTTCGGCGATCGGTGACAACGCAAGAGGGCCACCGAGGGGGTAGCCGCCTACAGTGTATGCATGTCGCGCGCCAGGTTGCTAGGGTGACATCCTCATGGCAGGAAGCGCTCGAAGACTTCGTTGCCCAGCAGGAGTCCGCGCGAGGAAAGCCGCAGCGTGTCGCCTTGGTGCTCCAAGAGGCCAATCTCGCCCAGCTCGCGCACCGGCGTGGCAAAGTCATCGAGCAGGGCCGTGCCAAAGCGCTCGTGATAGCGCGCGAGCGAGACGCCATCGAGCAGTCGCAGGCCCATCATCATCGTTTCGGCCCGCTCCAGTGGTGGCGTGATGCGCTCGCTTTCCACCACGGCCAGCGCCGG
>DASWAC010000285.1:0-6479 GCA_036391335.1 Ktedonobacterales bacterium | reverse complement strand
CACGCCGTCGGCATATTCGACATGGCGGTCGGCGATGGGAATCACCACCGCTTGCACTGGTGCCAGCCAGACGGGGAAGTTGCCCGCGTAGTTCTCGATGAGGAAGGCCATGAAACGCTCCATCGTTGAGAGGAGCCCACGGTGAATCATCACCGGCTGGTGTGGCTGACCATCCTCCCCTATATATTCCAGCTTGAAGCGCGCCGGGAGCGTGAAGTCGAGCTGGACCGTGGAGATCGTCTCGTCTTTGCCCAGCACGTTGGCTACCTGCACGTCGAGCTTCGGCCCGTAGAAGGCAGCGTCACCGACGCCCTCGTAGTAGTCAATGCCTAGCATGTCCAGCGCCTGGCGCAGCGCCCCCTCGGACTTTTCCCACATCTCTTCGTTATCCACGAAGCTGACCTTATCGTTCGGGTCGCGCAGTGAGAGGCGATAGCTGTAGTGCTCGAAGCCCATGTCGGCGTAGGCCTCTTGCACCATCTTCACGCACTTGATGAACTCACCCAGCATCTGCTCTGGCGTGCAGAAAAGGTGGGCATCGTTGAGTGTCATGGCGCGCACCCGCGAGAGGCCCGAGAGCTCGCCTGACTTCTCCA
Organism: Ktedonobacterales bacterium; assembly: GCA_036391335.1. GTDB lineage: Bacteria > Chloroflexota > Ktedonobacteria > Ktedonobacterales > JADMIN01 > DASWAC01. Next base: position 5,883 of record DASWAC010000285.1, on the reverse strand, counting down.
GGCGATACATCGTGCCCAGCTCGGCCAGCCGGACGGGCAGCTCGCGATAGGACCGCATCTTCGACTTGTAGATCTCGATATGATGCGGGCAGTTCATCGGGCGCAGCACCAGCTCTTCGCCGCTCTCCATCTCCATCGGCGGATACATCGAGTCGTGATAGTGGTCCCAGTGCCCCGACGTCTTATAGAGGTCGAGCTTGGCCAGCGCGGGCGTGTAGACGTGCTCGTACCCCTGCCGGCGCTCCAGGTCGAGCACATATTCCTCCAGCAGGCGGCGCACCGTCGCCCCCTTGGGCAGCCACAGCGGCAGGCCCGCACCGATCTCGTCGCTCGTCATGAAGAGCTCGAGGTCCTTGCCGATCTTGCGGTGATCGCGGCGCTTGGCTTCCTCCAGTCGCTCGAGGTATGCGTCTAGCTCGGCTTGTGTCTCCCAGGCCGTGCCATAGATGCGCGTGAGCATGGGTCGCTTCTCGTCGCCCCGCCAATATGCGCCTGCGACACGCATCAGCTTGATCGCGCCGATCTTGCCCGTGTTCTCCACGTGAGGGCCGCGACACAGATCGAGGAATGGGCCCTGCTCGTAGATGCCGACCTCGGCGTCTGGCAGGTTCTCGATGATCTCGACCTTGTAGGGTTGGTCCTTCTCGCGGAAATAGTCCAGCGCCTTCTCGCGGGGCCAGCGGCTCTGCTTGAAGGGATACTTCTTCTTGATGCTCTCGCGCATACGCTTCTCGATGGCGGGGAAGTCCTCGGGCGCGACGGGGCGCGGCAGCTCCATATCGTAGTAGAAGCCGTCCTCGATGGCGGGACCGATGGCGAAGCGCGCGCCGGGGTAGAGGTCCTGGACGGCCTCGGCCATGACATGGGCCGCGCTGTGCCGCATGCGCTGGATTGGCGTGTAGGCGACCGATTGGTCGAGCTGGTTTTCGATGGACATGGCTTATCGCTCTCCTTTGTCTTGCGCACTGGCGTCGTACGCATAGCAGTGGCGGAAGGGATGCAGATGGTCGCTCTCGCGACGCACGTGGCTGAGCGCGCCAGGCTCCTGGGCGACGCTCACGGCGAGCGCACGGCACTGGGCCAAGCGGACACCGGGATCTGGGGATCGCAGCGCGAGGCGCACACGCGCGGCGAAGGGGTCACTGGCGGCGGGCAGGTCCGGCTGGTCCGCATAGCGCAGGGCGACGAGGTCGCGCAGCAGGCCATCCAGCGCCAGCGCGGCGCCATCGGGGTCGAGCGGGAGCCGGTCCGCCGCATGCGCCAGGGCGCTCATGACGCGGGGCAGGCTCGGCTTCTCAAGCGAATTCATGGTGACTATCTCCTCTCGGTAGGTAGAATCGAAGCGCTAGCACATGGCGGGCGCGGTGACGCCGCCGGGGGTGAGCCGGCGGGTGATCCAACCTGTGAGCTGTCGAGAGAAGATACGCCTCATCTTTGTGTGCCTGTCTTAGTCGTGGAGCCCAAACAAAAAGCCCCTTCATCCCATCTGGGACGAAAGGGCGATGCCTTCCGTGGTTCCACCCACGCTTCCGCGCGGAGCCCGCGCGCTTCCTGTGGCCGGTAACGGGGCCAGCCGCGACAGCCTACCAAAGAGTGGCTCGGTGTCGGGCGCGCGAGGGGTTTTCACCTGCCGGCGTGTGTCTCAGATGGCTCTCAGCAACTTGCCATCTGTCTCTGTTGGGGCGGGCAGACTACTCGTCTCGCGCAATGCGTTCTCGTCAAGTATACGAACACGACGGCGGAATGGCAAGCTCAGCGCCACTCAGATGCGAATGCCCTAGTGCTCATCCCAGACGCGCTCGCCAGCCGCGATGGCGATGGGAAGCGTGTTTTCCGCCGGCGGGATGGGGCAGGTGTATGCCTCGTTATAGGCACAATAGGGGTTGTACGCCAGGTTGAAATCCAGCGTGACCGTCTCATCATGTGGTGCGACCTCCACCTCGAGATAGCGGCCCGCACCATAGGTCTCGTGGCCCGAGGTCGCATCCCTGAAGGGGATGAAGAGCTCGCGGATCACGCGCTCGCGTGGCTCGGTGAAGGCGGCCAGGCGGAGCTCCGCCGTGCCAATGACGAAGCGCAGCTCGCCATAGCGCACCTGCTGACGCGGCTCACCGGTCGAGGTAGCCAGCGTCACGGTGGCGCGCTGGGCAAATGGGGTGAGTGTCGCCGTCACGCGGAACGCCTGGTCCGGCGGATAATAGCTCAGGCCAGAGAAGGCTCCATGGCGTAATCCATGAGGGATGGGCGACTGCGGTGAATGGGCGAAGAAGGCGTCCTTCTCGCTCCGGAACTCTTCGAGCTCGCGCACATAGGCATCGCTGTCGTGAGTCGGTGTTGTCATCGTAAACCTCGGGGAAATGCTGTTCGGTCGTGGTCTGGCTCCGCACGCCAGACTATAGGCGGTGAGATTGCCGCGCGCAATGAGCGTGCGCGCCCGGAAGCGCGATCAGCGCATCGCCAGCCCGGTGAGCTGCTCGCTCAGCTCCCACAGGCGGCGCTGGGCCGCCTCGTCATAGGATTGCGGCGACGAGGCGACGGGCTTCTTCTTGTCGAAATAGTCACCTGACACACTCGCGACCCCCGGCGATGACGCGAGATAGACGCTCGTTTCCGCGCCTCGCTCGACGCTGATCTGAAACGGGCGCAGCATCGTGAAGATGGGAATCCAGAGGCCGCCGTTATTCATCCCAAACCGCGAGGCGACAAACCCGGGATGCAGGCAGTTCGCGGTGACGCCGCTGCCGTCGAGCCGGCGGGCCAGCCCATAGGTGAAGAGCACATTGGCCAGCTTGGACGCGCCATAGACCTGAAACGTCTTGTATGGGCGCTTCTCATACTGCAGGTCGGTGAAGTCGAGTGACTGGCCGGCGTGGGCCTGCGAGGCGACAGTGATGACGCGTGAGGGCGCGCTGGCCTTGAGCGTGTCGAGCAGGAGGTTGGTCAGCAGGAACGGCGCCAGATGGTTCAGCGCGAAGGTGGCCTCGATGCCGTCAACGGTAAGCTGGCGCGACGTGAACGCGGCGCCGGCGTTATTGATCAGCACATCCAGCCGTGGATACCTGGCACGGACATCCTCTGCGAGCCGGCGCACTTGAGCTTGCGAGGTGAGGTCAGCGGCAAGGGCTGCAATGCTCGCGCTGCCTGTCGCCGCCTGAATCTCACGCGCCGCCGCTTCGCCCTTGGCCTGGGTGCGGCCCACGACCACAACGGTGGCGCCCATGCTGGCCAGCTCGCGCGCGGTCACCAGGCCGATGCCACCGGTCGCGCCGGTCACCAGCACGGTCTTGCCCCGCATCTCATCTGCCATGCCGTTCTCTCCTAGCGTGTGGCCAGCGCGCGCAAGCTCTCGAGCACCTGCGGGACGGCGGTGGCGATGGCGGCGACATCGGCTTCGGTGGTGGTCTCGCCGAGGGTCAGGCGCAGGTGGCCGCGCGAATCACCCGCCGTGAGGCCCATCGCCGTCAGCACGTGCGATGGCTCGATCTCGCCGCTGCTGCAGGCGCTGCCTGCTGAGGCGCAGATACCCCGGTCATCGAGCCCGATGAGCAGCGACTCACCTTCGACGCCAGGGAAAGTCAGGCTCACGGAGCCCGGCACGCGCTCCGCCGGGTGTCCGGTGAGGCGCGCACCCGGAATGGCCAGGAGCGCTGTGGCCAGTGTGTCTTGCAGTGCCTGCAGACGCGCTGCCTCGGCCTCGCGACCCGCGCGGATGCGCTCCAGTGCAACGGCTGCCCCCACCGCGCCGGGAATATTCTCCGTGCCTGCGCGCCGGTTGCGCTCTTGTGAGCCGCCGAGAGTCTGTGGCTGGATGCGCGTGCCTTGCCGCACGTAGAGGATGCCAACGCCCTTCGGGCCATAGAACTTGTGGGCCGAGAGGGTGAGCAGGTCCACCTGCAGCGCGGCCACGTCAAGGTCGAGCAGGTTCGCCTGCACCGCATCGGTGTGGAAGGGAACCTTGCGCTCGCGGCAGAGGCGGCCGATCTCCGCCACCGGCTGCACGGTCCCGACCTCGTTGTTGGCATACATCAGCGTAACCAGCGCGGTCTCGTCGGTGATGGCGGCGGCGACATCGGCCGGGCTCACCCGGCCCGCGGCATCCACAGGGAGATAGGTGACGCGATAGCCCTCCTTTTCGAGCTGCTGGCAGGTGTGCAGGACGGCGTGGTGCTCCACTGAGGAGGTGATAATATGGTTGCCCCGCCTCTTCTGCGCGTAAGCGACCCCCTTGATGGCCAGGTTATCCGCCTCAGAGCCGCCACCCGTGAAGACGACCTCGGTGGGCCGGCAGCCGAGCTGCTTCGCGACGGTCTCGTGCGCGGAGTCGAGCGCATTGAGCGCCTGGCGACCCAACCGGTGCACACTGCTAGGGTTCCCGAAGCGCTCGGAGAAATAGGGGAGCATGGCTGCGAGCACATCCGGATGCATTGGCGTAGTCGCGGCGTGGTCGGCATATATGGTGCCGTCAGGCAGTGGCATGGCGGGCACTCCTTTCGCGGGTGGTCACCCGACATTGCATGAGAGATTGTAGTGCGCGAGGCTGAGGAAGCGTCATCTCGACGGCCTTGACGAATGCGCGCGCGAGCATGTATACTTCATACGGTACCCGGGTAGGGTACCATGTGTCAATCTTTACGGGATGAGAAACGAGGACATCGCAGTGTCACATCCTTACATCGAGATCTCTGATGAGTCATTCAAGCGGGACGTGCTCGACTCGGAGACGCCCGTGGTCGTAGATTTCTGGGCCCCCTGGTGCCGGCCCTGTCTGATGATGGCGCCGACATTCGAGGCGCTGGCGGGCGACTATCAGGGCAAGGTCACCTTCGCCAAGATGAACACCGACGAGAACCAGCAGGTTCCGGGCGGGCTCTTCATCCAGGGCATTCCAACGATGATCATCTTCAAGGGTGGCAAAGAGGTTGACCGCATCGTCGGCCTTGTCCCGCGCCCTGTTATCGAAGACCGCGTGCGCCGCGTCGCCGAGGTGACGGCCTAGGCGCTGGGCTAGAGAGAATAACGCATGGCGACATCCTCAGAACAAGATACTGAGATTCAGCGGCGCCTGCGGCGCGTCGAGGGCCAGATCAGAGGTATCTGCAACATGCTCGCCTCAGGCGAGACGTGTGAGGCGGTGGTCACGCAAATCTTTGCCGCTCGTGCCGCCCTCGACGGCGTGGCGAGCGAGGTGCTGAAGTGCCAGGTGGAAGAGGCGTTGGGCGCCGAGAACCCACAAGAGGCGCGTGAGAGTGTCATGCGCATGATCTCGCTGCTGCGCCGGGTCTAGAGGCACGGCCCCGATCGATCGCGGATCCTAATGCCGCGCGAGTGCCCATCGCGCACTGGCGAGGTCCGCGACGGCCGTCTCAGGCGTGCCACCAGCACGGCGATCCTCATCCCAGCTATGCGAAAGGCCCGGCGGAGAGTGGCTCTCCAACCGGGCCTTTTGTTACCCCTTCACGCTAGCTGCGCAGGCGCTTCATCACGTTCTGCTGGCGCAGCTTGCCCAGCGCGCCGGCCTCGATCTGGCGCACCCGCTCGCGCGTGATGCCCAGCTGCTTGCCGACCTGCTCCAGCGGGCTGGTCTGACCATTGTCGAGACCAAAGCGCAGCTTCAGCACGAGCAGCTCGCGCTCGGTGAGCACTTCCTCCAGCACCGCCAAGACTTCCTTCTTCATGGTGCGGTTGGTCGCGATCTCCTCCGGCGAGGGAGCCTGATCGTCGGGCAGCACATCGGCCAGCTCCTGCTCGTCGTCCTCGCCGACGGGCAGCTCCAGCGAGATCGGCGTGCCGGGAGCGGTCTCCAGCTCGCGCAGGCGCAGCACATCCATCTCCATGGCCTCGGCCAGCTCCTGCTCGGTCGGCTCGCGGCCGAGATCCTGCACG
>DASWAC010000284.1:0-2220 GCA_036391335.1 Ktedonobacterales bacterium | reverse complement strand
GATGAGCCTGCTCACGCACGCCACCACCGATTCGTGGGTCGTCCTGGAGCTCGGCAACTGGATGCTTGAAGGGCTGCACACTATCGAGCGCAGCCCTCAGGTGAGCGTCTTCACGAACCTCATGCCTGACCACCTCGACTCCTACGACTCGATGGAAGACTACGGCGAGGCGAAGACTGCCATCTACCGCTACCAGCGCCCCGGCGACCTCGCCCTCTTCAACGCCGAAAATGACTTTACCGCGCGCTATGCTGCCGAGGCGCCCTCAGAGCAGGTCTGGCTCTACGCGCCTGACCAGGGCGCCCGGTGGCCGCGTGAGGCGCCCGCTGAGACGGTGCCCTTCCGCTATGGCGATGACGTGCGACTGCGTGGCGCGCATAACCTGGGCAACGTGCAGGCCGCCACGGCAGTAGCCGAGCTGCTGGGCATCGCTGAGGCGAGCATCCACAAGACCGTCGCGGCGTTCGGGGGAGTGCCGCACCGTCTGGAGGTCGTGCGCGAGCTCGACGGCGTGACCTGGGTGAACGATAGCGCCAGCACCGCGCCCATTGCAGGCGTCGCCGCGCTTCGCAGCTTTCACGAGCCGGTCGTGCTGATCGCCGGCGGAAACACGAAAAAGCTCGACTTCACCGAGTTTGCCGATGAGGCGGCGAGCCGTGCGAAGAAGGTTATCATCCTGGCGGGCACCGCCTCCGATGCCTTCGCTGCCGCCGTGCGCGAGGCCGCCACCACCGCGGGTAAGCCCGACCTCGTCGTGGGGCCACTCCCCGCGCTCGATCTGGCCCTGCGTGAGGCTCGCGCCGCCGCCGTCCCGGGCGACATCGTGCTGCTCTCCCCCGGCTTCACCAGCTTCGGCCTCTTCCTCCACGAATTCGACCGGGGCGACAAGTTCCGCGCCGCCGTGCTGGCGATGAGCTGATCGAGGTGCTCGCCGCATCATTCGACTCAATGTGGAGCTGGCCCGCTCATGCTGTCGTCACGGCGTGACTGAGGCAACCTCGCCTGCCACGAAGCCACCCACCACGCCGCGCGCGCTACATGCTTGCGTTGGGGTCCCGCTGCATCATGCCGAGGAGGTTGCCCTCGCTGTCGAAGATATAGGCGAGATAGCCGATCCCCGGAACCGCACCCTTCGGCATGGCAACTCCTGCCGAGCCGGCTGCCTCTGCCGCAGCGAGTGTCGCGTCGAGGTCATCCACACTGATGGTGCATACGAAGGCGTTGGGTGAGGCGCCGGCCTCAGCCTTGGGGGCATTGCGTGCGTTCAGGCCGCCATCAATGCCGGCCTCACCTTCCGGCCCGGTCGTGATGAGCCAGTAATCCATGGGCATACCGGCGTAGGTAAATGTCCAGCCAAACACCTTCTCATAGAAGGCGATCGCGCGCTGGGGATCATCGGCGTGAATCTCGAAGTGGACGGGGCGGCTGGCCATGTGGCAATCCTCCAGGTAGGCTAGATGAACAAATGTTCACGTCACCAGGATACCATATGGCGCTCGCATGACGCATCCGGCAGGTTCCAGACCCCCATTCGTCATGCGGGGTGCGCGGCGAGATAGGCGTAGAGTCCCTTGATTGCCTGCCGGTGGATGGCGGACTGAACGAACGGCGTCCATCCCAACAGCAGGCCACGGGGACCCAGCGCCTGGCTGGCCCAGCGCCACAGGTCGAACGAGTCGTCGTGGCGGATGATCAGCCCATCCTGGAACCCGAACGAGGCATGCACCTTGTTCAAGACCTTGTGGCCCGTCTGGGTGAAGGTATAGCGGGCATCCCACAACGCGCTGCCCGCGGTGTCGGTAGCGCTGACGTCATGCCACGCGACGGCGAGGTCCTGGCTGCGACCGGCCAGCAGGCGCCACATTGCGCCCACTCGCGCGCCGCGCAGCTCGTGGAACACGGGATCAGAGAAGATGATGTCAGCATGATAGCAGGCAGCCATCGTATTGGCGTCGCGCCGGGCAAAGGCCTCATAGAAGCGCTCGATCGTCGCCGCATTGGGATGCATCAGGCGTCTCCTCTCGACTCTCGCGGGTAGGACCGTCTTGGGGATGCGTGAGCGTGATGCGCAATCCTCACGTTAGCCATGATGTGCCAGCTGGGCCGGGGAAAGCCTCTCCTCGGGGGAGGAGGAAGGGGCCGGCATACATCTCTCACTCACTGCGCTCGACCAGCATTCCCCGCCCAGTGCTGCTCGGAGAGGTAATCCACACTCTGCAA
>DASWAC010000283.1:0-2088 GCA_036391335.1 Ktedonobacterales bacterium | reverse complement strand
GACTCAGTGGCTCGATCGCGCCATCCAGACGATGGAAGAGGTCGTGAGCAGGGAGCGCACCGCTGAGCATCTGCTGGCGCTCGGTGAGATGCGCAGCGAGCGTGGCCACGCGAAGGCCGCCGAAGATACACTGCGTGAAGCCCTGGCGCTGGATGAGAAGAACGGCGCGGTGCGCGCGTCGCTCGCCCAGGCGATCATGCAGCGGGCGCGCGGTGAGGATATCGACGTGGACGAAGAGGTCCAGCACGACCACGAGGCGCACGAGCCACGAGATCCCTCAGAAGTGAGCGAGACCGTGCGGGCCGCCGCGCATGAGGCGCTGCCGCTGCTGCGCCAGGCTGCCGAGCTGGATCCCACGCTGCCGATGATCTACACACGCATCGGCACGCTCTATGACTTGCTGGGCATGCCTGATGACGCGCGCATCGCCTATAACGACGCCATCACGCGTGACCCCGCCGACGCCGGCGCGCACTATGCCCTGGGCACCTTGCAGCTTCAGCAGCAGAAGCCCGCCGCCGCGATCCCACACCTGGAGCGCGCCGTGGAGCTCTCACCCTTTGCGCTGGCAGTGCGAGTGAGTCTCGCCTCGGCCTACGTGGCCGCCGGACGCAAGCAAGAGGCCCGACGCGAGCTCGATTTCGCTGACCGACTCTCACCGGGGCTTCCCGAGGTGGCCGAGCTGCGCGCGCGCCTCGCACGCGTGAATTGAGGTCGCTCCGCGCCACTGACTCTCTGCACGCAAGCAGTGGAGGGGTCATCGGGTCGCGCTGAGCCATGCACGCCGCCGGCCAGGGCTCGCCTGCCAGCCTTGTGGCGCACTACGATACTGAGGGCGCACGCGATGAGGCCACCATCGGTGAGCGGTGGGCGTGCGCCGTGTGGGTCATTGCGAAGGAGTAGATTGCCATGGGGATGCTTGGCTATGCGGCGATGTTCGAGCAGTTTGGGCCAAACGACTTGCTCAGGTGGTCCCAGCTGGCCGAGAGCCTGGGTTTCGGCGGTGTGATGGCCTCCGACCACTTTCACCCGTGGACCCCGTCGCAGGGGCAGTCGGCCTTCGCCTGGGCCTGGATGGGTGCCCTGGGCGCGCAGACGAAGAGCGTGAAGTTCGGCACCGGCGTCACCGCGCCCGGCTTCCGCTACCATCCCGCCATTCTGGCGCAGGCGTCCGCGACCCTCGAAACCATGTATCCGGGGCGGTTCTACCTCGGCATCGGTGCGGGCGAGGCGCTCAACGAGCACATCGTGGGCAGCTATTGGCCCGAGGCGCCCACCCGCTCGCAGATTCTCGAGCACGCCGTTGAGGCCATTCGCAAGCTCTTCACCGGGAAGGTCGTGAAGTACTCCAGCCCACACTTCACCATCGAGAGCGCGCGGCTCTATACCCTGCCGCAGACGCCGCCGCCAATCTACATCGCCACCTCCGGCCCTATCAACGCCGAGCGCACCGGGCGCATCGCGGATGGCATCATCACGGTGGGCGCGTCCGACGAGAAGATTCACACCCTGCTCGACCGGTTCGCCAAGGGCGCCCGCGAGGCGGGGAAAGATCCTGCCACGATGCCGCGGATCATCCAGCTGCATGTCTCGTGGGCCACCAGCCACGACGCTGCCATGGAGCAAGCGGTGCGCGAGTGGCCGAACGGCGGCATGGCCTTCCCCAAGTCGGATATCCGCAACCCGGAAGACTTCGAGGCCATGGCCAAGATCGTGCGCCCGGAGAACTTCGCCAATCGGGTGCTGACCTCCGCCGACCTGGCAGAGCACGCCGCGCACATCCAGCATTTCATTGATCTCGGCTTCGATGAGGTCTATGTGCACAACGTAGGTCGCAACCAGGAGGAATTCCTGCGCGCCTATGGCCGCGACGTGCTGCCGCGCCTGCGCTGGAAGTCGTGACGGCAGGCGCGAGCGTGTTAGCGTTCACGCCGGGGCAGGCGGCTTTCGTGCTCGCGCAGCGTGTGGGATGCCTGGCCACCGCCGACGCCTCGGGGAATCCCACTGTCGTGCCGGTGTGCTTCGCGCTGCGTGACGCCACCATCTACATCGCGCTGGATGAAAAGCCGAAGCGTGTGCCCGTCGAGC
>DASWAC010000282.1:0-4064 GCA_036391335.1 Ktedonobacterales bacterium | reverse complement strand
GCTGAGCGCCACCGCCTCGCTCACCAGCATCCAGACCAATGTCGCTTAGGAATGCCAACCTCGTCGGTGCGGGTGGCGCCATCAGGAGTGTGGCTACCCGCCAGACCATTCAGTCAGTGATGACTACTTGACCCCGGCGCGACAGATGGCCGCGCACACGCAAGACAGGAGCCCACCCCATGAAGGCAGATATGTCGAAGGCCCAGATGTCGCCCGCCACGTCCGATGCCCCGAACGCCACAGGCAGCTCATCAAGCTTTAGTGATGACGAGATGGCCGCACTCGAGCGACTGCGCGCACGCTACCAGGAAGCCCGAGACACCTGGTCTGAGCACGAGCTTGCCCACCTCCGCTTCCTCCGCTGGCTGCATCAGTCAGGTCGCCTCGACGCCTAGATCCATCCATTGACCACGTTCCCATGACTCATCAAAAGGGATCGCACCTACCTCGCCGCGCTGGCACACGGTCTGGCACTGCTGTGGAGTGGAGCCGCGGTAGCAGCGAGGAATTTGGGGCGCGCATCGCTGCGCCTGAGGCGAGTCCTCTTCGCGGTCCAAATGTGATGAGCCGGAGCCCACCCCACCACGGGCAGACTCCGGCTCATCGGGCGAGCGCATGCCGCGCAGCAGCGGCACGAGGGGCGCTCTAGAGGCTAGTCACGAGTGCGAGGAGGTCATTCGCCTGGCTGGTCAGCGCCTTAGCTTGCTGCTCGTTGACTGCCTGGCCGTTGAATGTGGCATCGTCCAGCACCACCTTGATCTGGCCGGCGAGAGCGTCGCGCTGGCCGGTCAGAGAGATGAGCTGGCTCTCGAGATGTGTATAGGTGCTATCGCCTGTGGTGTTGCTCGCCAGTGCCGTCGTCGAGACACGCAAGCTGGCCAGCCCGAGAGCGCCTATAGGCGCATTGATCTGCTTATATGCGGCGGCAAGGCGCAGCAGCGTCTCGCGGTGCGCGTTCACCGTCTGCGGCACGGCCCACGCATAGAGATCCTCGATGAGCGCGCGGCCGTCACTCATATAGTCGTCGCGCAGGCCGAGCAGCGTGAGCATCGTCGGGCGGATGTCAGTGTGATCCGACCACGTATCGGCATCCACACCCAGGTGCCGCACACCCGGCCCCACCATGCCGAGCCAGGTGGTGGTGATATCCGGCTGCACGTCACCGTGGTTCCAGGCAAATCCCGGCTGCTGGGTGACACAGGGTGCGTTGCAGTTGGGCGCGCCCGCGAAGAAGAAGTAGTTGGGGTCGCCAAACATGGTCAGCGTTGGCGTGCGGGCCGGGTCCGCCGTCAGCAGGTGCAGCAGCTTCATCTCGACGGGGTCCGCGAGGAATTTCGCCAGCGTATCGGTGTTGCCCGTCATGGGGTTCACCGCCGTGAGCTGACTCAGCCCTCGCGCAAAGGCGCGGGTCGTCGCGCTCGTGCGCGCGGGATTGCCGGTGATATAGATCGTCGGCGCGTCATCCGAGTGCACGCGGAACGGCGTCGTGATGCCCTGCTGGGTGGCCAGCAAGCCGGCCAGGTTCGCATTCAGCTCGCCAATCTGGCTGTAGGTGCAGGGAACATTCACGCCATCACAATTCGCCGGGCTGGGCGGGCCGCCGACGAAATGATCGCCCTCATCAGAGGTGAAGACGAAGAGGCTGTTGCTCTGGTTGATGCCGTCATTCGAGAGCCGGCTGAAGAACTTGGCGAAGGCGTCGTCATACGCGTGCAGCGCGGCGACATAGCCGGCGGACCCGGGACCAAAGGCAGGGCCGCTGGGATGGGCATCGTGCGCGTCAGAGATGTAGGCATAGGTGACGGGCACGCCGTGCTCTTGCATCGCGGCGACATAGCCCAGCGAGACCGCCGCCGACATGCCGTCGAAGCCAGGGAAGCCGACGTGGTTGCCGGGCGCCTGGATAACATTGCCGTTGAGGTCGGTAACCGGCCCATTGGGGCTGATGACCGGTGCGACAGTCTTATTGCCGAAGAGGCCCTTGAAGCCAGTGTAACCGCCGGGCTCATCGGGCAACCGGTCGGCCTGGCCGTTCGCGCAGACCGCATTCCCGGTGGCGCAGTGGATGCCCACGCCGACGAAGTCGGAGAACGCCTGGGTGGGGTTGCTGATGACTTCCTGCGCTTCGGGCGAGTTTGCGCCGAAGACAGTGGGGATGTCGGTTGCGATGTTTTCGAGCACCATATTGGCGGTGGCAACGCCACCAAAGTTGCAGCCGGCACGGGTGAATGGCACCCACGGCGCGGGAGCGTTCTTCCCCTCAGCAGTCAGCATGTTGAAGGTCGTGTCCGTCGGCGTGGTGGTGGTCGGATCGAAGATGGGATCCGTCCAGTAGGCGAAGGAGACGCCGGTATTGCTGGTGCCATTGGGGTTGAAATAGCGGAAGCTGTTGCTCACAGGCACACCGTGACGATCGCCATAGACACCGGTGAAGGAGGTCAGGATGTCCGTGGCGGTGTGCGAGATGAGCGGGGTGTGATGGTTCGTGAGGAGGGTCCCATTCCCTTGAATGAAGTTGAGGAGATGCGGCATCTGCTCGAGATCAGAGGGCACGTTGGGATTGTCGCGGGTGAAGTGGGTGTTGTCGAACTGCACATAGATCACATGCTGGATGTCGCCGTGCGCTGAGTTGAGCTGACAGGTGCCCCCCGCGGCGGATTTCGCGTGGCTGGCGTACATCACTGTGAGCGCCAGCAGAGGGGTGAGCAGCAATGCTCCCGTGACGGCAAGCGCCAACGGACGTCGCCAGAACGATCTGGATGTGGTCATACTACCTCCAAGCAGCGATTACGACATGACCGCGACATGAGGAGCCCGCCGAGCGGTTCGCCATGGGGCCATGGCGCCAAAGGCGTGGGTGTGGCAATCACTCGCCACAAACGTGCCCACATTAACAAAGGATACCCGCGCCAAAGTTGCGCCGGAGTGGTGATGGTGGCGTGTGGTTGCCTGGCTTTCGCAACCGCCTGGCAAGGCGCGATCACCGAAAAATTGGCAGCCCTACGGGAACAACGGCTCCCTGGGGCTGGTGGCGGAAAAGTAGTGATGGTGGTTGCGGGCGGGTAGATTATGCATGGGTTATCTCTGCCTTCACCGGATGATAACCAGCCACGCAAAAAATGCTCCCCGCCATTCCTGACAGGGAGCATCTAGTGGCCGTGTGGGCGCTATTCCCACTTGAAGGTGCGAATCGCGAGGATGTAGGTGACGATGCCCCAGATCAAGAGCCCCAGCAGCTGTTGGCGCACATCCCAGAGGTTGTCGCCTCGGCTGGCGATGTTGCGCAGCGCCTCATTCATAAACGCCAGCGGCAGGACGTTGGCGATAGGCTGCAGCCAGCTCGGCAGCGCGGTGATCGGGAAGAACGTGCCCGCGAGCAGGAATTGTGGCAGCGTGATGAGGTTAATGATCGGACCGACGGCATTCTCGTCGCGGAAGTTGCCGGCGATGAGCAGACCCAGGCCCAGGAAGGTGACCAGGCCGAAGAGCCCCACGAACATCATCTCGAAGAAGGTGAGCGCGCCATTTGCCAGTTGGAAGTGGAAGGCAACGACGCCAACGCCCAGCAGCACGGCGACCTGGGCCGCCGCGATGATGAGCCGCGAGGTGCCCTGCGCCAGGATGATGGTCGTCGGCCGGGTCGGCGTGGCAAAGATGCGCTTGAAGACAAGGGTGCGCTTCAAGACGATGAAGCCGAACGCCGTGCCGAAGATGGCGATGGAGAGCAGCGAGAAGCCGAGCTGTCCGGGCAGCGCGAAATCAATGTAGCTGAACTTCGTGCCCTCGACATTGCTGCTGGTGAGCTGGATCGCCTCGTGGCCTGGCGTCACCCCAGCATAGCCCAGGTTGACCTTGTCGCTGATGCCCGAGATGATCGCCGCCGCAGTCGCGCCGGTGGTGGGTGAGGCGTTCGAGGTCGTGAGCGTCACGTCATAGCCGGTGATCGTCGCGGGCGCGCCGGGTTGTGCGGTGGGAGCCTGCGGCGCGGGGCGCTGGGCCGAGACGATGGTGACCATGGCGTCCACGTCGCCGCGCTTGAGCTTGGTGGTCAGGTCCGCCGCGGA
>DASWAC010000281.1:0-3401 GCA_036391335.1 Ktedonobacterales bacterium | reverse complement strand
TGCTGGCTACTTGCTGCAAATCGAGGAGCCGCAGCTATCGCTCGCGTCTGGGCGCACCTTCAAGACAGCAGGTGGCGAGACGAGCGCACCTACCAGCTTTACAATTTATGAACCGGTGCCCCCAGCGGATGCCGCGCCGCTGGTGCAATTTGTCACCACAGCACATTTCAGTCCCCCAGTCTCTCATGGGCCGTATCTCCCTATATCGCTGCCAGCACCACCCTGGCTCAAGGATCTGGACCATTTCGCGGTGAGTGTCCCCTTTGCCCTTGCCCCGGCACGCTCAGGTAGCTCTACCTACCAGCAGGCGCCCATCGTCGAGCAGGGGATTCGCGTCGAGGTGCAGTGGCTACAGATTGCGCCAACCCGCAGCACCTTCTATGGACCTGCCGGCGGAGCCAGCATTGAGCTCGTCTTTCGCGGGCTCCCTGCTGACATGGAGCTCCTCTCGTTTATTCGCTTGGAATCCCGGAACTCCATCGCCGGAGGGACAGAGGGAGATAGCGGCCCGGGACGTGTGGAGCTACATATCCCAGGGATGAGTGTGAGCACCCCCGCGTTTACTGTCCTGCAAGATCCACCATGGCCACGCGATCCCCAGATGCGGTCGGTTGATCCGACTATAGGCGCTGCCGGGACCGCCCAACTGGAGGTGTCGTATCAGGGAAGCGGAGTGCCAACCGGGCAGCCAGCCACGCTTTCTCTCAGCGACATCCAGCTGCTCACTGGCGGGATAGACGGCAATAGCGGCAGCCCTACGCTGCCAGAGTTTCAGATCACACTGCCGTTGTCTTGACCGATGGAACGTGGCCGCTGGCTGATGAGCATCTCGTAGGAATCAGTATGTCTACGGGATGGCACGGCTTGACGAAGATCAGGGGCGATACATCGGTGACGACGGCGCTCCAGACCTGGCTCGTGTGGCCATCGTCGACATGTCGCGATGCGTGGGCTGCTTTTCGGGTGAGGCAGCCCTTTTGCGTGCGGTGTGACGGTCTCCCTCCAACAAGCTTGACAGGTCAGTGTGGAGCAGCTATAGTCTAAGTAAGACGGTTAATAAACAACTGTCATAATTGGACTATGGGCGAGGAGGCACAGCATGGCCAAGATCTTCAATGGTCGCTACACAGCACACGTGGACGGCCCGTTCGTCGTCTTCGTGATTGGGATGCGGATCAACAGGTTCTGGGCGATTCACAAGTGGCTGCCGGTCGCCATGGCGATGGGACCAATGCTGCGCACGCTCTACCAGCATCCTGAGAAAGGCTTTCTGGGGGAGCGCACCTTCGTGAATGGGCGTGAGGTCGCCAGCATCCAATACTGGCGCTCGTTCGACGCGCTGGAGGCCTTCGCCCGCGCCAAGGATAATCCCCATCTCGCCGCGTGGCAGCGCTTCAACAAGGCCGTCGGTGGGAATGGTGCGGTGGGCATCTGGCATGAGACCTATGCGGTGGCTGCGGGCGACTACGAGAGCCTATACGGCAACATGCCTCGGGTCGGCTTGGCGCAGGCCGGTGACCACCTGACCGTGCACGGCAAGCGTGAGACGGCCAGAGGACGCATCTCCGGCGACGCGAGTGAGCCCGCCACCATGCCAGGTTGAGCTTCCTTAGCCCTTCGGTTGCCAGGTAGCGGCTACTCCGCTTCAGAGAGCCTCGGCCGCACCAGCCGGACTATGAGCGCTGTGGGTGGCTGTGGTACCGTGAGATGGGTCGCTAGCCCGCGACCTCTTCGGCAGTGTGACTGCGGCGAATGACTCGCTTGCCAGTGCCGAGCGTCCAGCTGCCGAGGTCGTCCTCCTTGAGGCGCTGGAAGCCCAGGAGGGCCGCGCCCATCTCTGGCGAGTGCAGCATGTCGCGAATGAGCGCGCCCGGCGCGATGGTGTGGATGCCACCGAGGAAGATCGACCGCACGGGCTCGTTGCGATTGATGGTGCTGCCGACGGTGCACAGCGGGAAGGCGACATGAGCGAGATCCAGCTCGCGCACGATGGCGGCGGCGCTGTTCAGCAGGGCCTGGCCAGCGTTGCTGAGGATCTCGGTGGCGATGGCGTCACCCTGCTTGGCGACCTCTTCCACCGCGATCGCGAAGTCCGCGATCTCAAATTTGCCGGCGTGGCCGGAATCCCACATCCGACGCATATCCTGCGCGGTCTTTGCGCCGAAGGCCTTTTCCATCGCGGTGACCAGGGCCGTGCGCGGGCCGCGTCCGTCCAGGGCACGCATGGCGGCGCGGATGGCCAGGTGGCCGATGTTATAGCCGCTCCCATCGTCGCCGAGCAAGGTATCCCAGCCGTCGGTCCGCCAGAATTCCCGCTTCTCGTTCATCCCCATGCCGGTGGCGCCCGTGCCCGAGATCATCACGACCCCAGGCTCGCCCCCCGTCGCACCGGCCCATGCCCCAACCACATCATTCTCCGCGATCACCGGCCCCTTATAGCCCAGCGACTGCATAGCCGTGCGCGGCACCTCGAGGTCCAGGTCCGTGTCGAAGCCAGCGCAGCACATCACGATGCAGTCAACATCCTTGAGGGCAATGTGGGCTGAGGCGAGGGCCGCGGCGATGGCCACCGCAATGTTGCGCCCCGCGGACTCCGTGCCAACTGAGCGGGAATTTGCCGGGCCAGCTCTATCTGTGCCGAGCGCCACGCCATCGTCGCGAACCACAGCAGCAGTCGTCTTCGTCCCGCCACCGTCCACTCCCACGACATAGCCCATGGCTGCTGGCCCCTCTCTAGGATGCGGTTCCCGCCAGCGCATTGTATGCCTGATGGCATCTCACGCGCCACCCTTCATCCCAAAGGCCTCGCGTACCACCTCATCCGCTATATCGGCTGAGACGGCCTCACCCCGTAGGCGCAGCGCGACCAGATATTCGCGGTTGCCGTCACGCCCGGTGATGGGTGAGCTGGTGAGCCCAACGGGAATGAGTGGTGGACCCTGGCGCTCGGCGGTGGACCATGTTGCCAGCCAGGCCAGCAGCCCCTGCAGCACACTCCGGTGCACTGCGGGGTCCAGCAGCACACCACCGCCACGGTCCACCTCGGCACGACCTGCCTCGAACTGCGGCTTGATGAGCGCAACGACCCAGCCATCCGGCGTGAGCAGGCTCGCGACGCGCGGCAGCACCGGGCGCAGCGAGATGAATGAGACATCAATGACGGCCGCCGCCACCGGCTCGGGCAGCTCGGTCACATGGCGGATGTTCGTCCGCTCCATCACGATGACGCGGGGATCCTGCCGCAGACTCCAGACGAGCTGGCCGCGACCGACATCCAGCGCATAGACACGCGTGGCCCCACGGCGCAGCAGCACATCCGTGAAGCCGCCCGTGGAGGCCCCCACATCGAGGCAGACCAGCCCGTCGGGGTCCAGCCCAAACGTGTCGAGCGCGTGCTCCAG
>DASWAC010000280.1:0-2970 GCA_036391335.1 Ktedonobacterales bacterium | reverse complement strand
GCCATTGCTGGTCCTGCTCATCGTCGGTGTGGTCGCGCTGTCGCACCGGCCGCACAGCACCCCGCTGACTGATGCCACGCTGCGGTCCGCGCCGACGCAGGTGGAGGCCACCGCCACCGGCACGCCGACGCCAAAGCCACGGACCACGGCCCTGCCAACGCTGACGCTCACGCTCAGCTGTAGGGTGCACAACGTCGTCGCGATCGTCAGCATTCACAACGCGAGCAAAGTCTCGGTGACCTGGGTCGCCACGCCACCGTCTCCCTTCATCGCGACACCGGAGACTGGCTCGCTCGCACCAGATGCTGACGCCACGCCACAGGTCACCGGCAAGAATGGCAAGTCGCCCGCCGGGCTGGTCATCTCGGTGAGGGCTACCCACGGGTCGGTCACCACGCCCTTTAGTGTGACCTGCCCCGGCGGCGGAGGCGGCTAGCGCGAGCGGAGGGCCGGACCCTCACGATCGGGGGAGCGCTGTGGCGCGGCGCTCTCACGTGCTTCACCGCTAGCTGCAACGCGTGAGACACAGGCCACTCTCGCGCCGGCGCGCCATGCCCGGTGGCGCCGATTCGCATACCTTCCGCTCAGCTCCTTGTGGTCCGCGGCTGCCCTCTTGACAATCAATATAGATGATGGTCTACTTATGCTGTCCAATATGTAGATGATCATCTACCGATATAGGAAGCAGTATGCTCGCATCATGGCGCATGCTCCGCGAGGAGCGCGACCTCCGGCTCTTGCTCACCGCCGGCTTTGTCAGCGGGTTAGGTGATTGGTTTCACACCGTTGCCGTGCTCGCGCTCATCTTCATGCTGACGGGCTCGGGCCTGGTCGTGGGCCTCACCCTCGCGCTCAAGGTGATTCCGCGGATTGCGCTCAGCGGCCTCGCGGGCGCCGTAGCGGACCGCTTCTCGCGGTTGCGCATCGTGGCGGCATGCGACCTGTTGCGCATCCCCCTGGCGCTCAGCTTGCTCCTGGCGACCTCACCTGACCGCGTGTGGCTGATCTATGTGGCGACCACGTTGCTGGTCGTGTGCGACACCTTCGAGAATCCCGCGCGCCAAGCGGCGGTCCCATCGCTGGTGCGTGAGGAGCACCTCACGGCGGCGAATGGGCTGAGCCAGGCTCTCGCCGGGATTGTCATGATCGCGGGCTCGGCACTGGGTGGCCTGGTGGTCGCGGCGTTCGGTCCAGGTGTTGCCTTCGCGGTTGATGCCGCCTCGTTTCTGGCCTCGGGGCTGCTCATCCTGGCGATGCGCACTCAGGTGAAGGGCGCGGTAAGAGCCACCGCGCCGCTGGGTGAGCTACTGGCGGCGGTGCGTGGCTCGCGGATGCTGCAAGCGCTGCTGGCGCTCGTGACGCTATGGCCGCTTGGCGGTGGCGCGGTCAATGTGCTGCTGAGCGTGTATGCAGTGCGTGTCTTTCACGCGGGCAGCCAGGGCATCGGTATTCTGTATATGGCGATCGGTGTGGGGCTGGTAGTCGGTGGCTCACTGGCGGGCCCCCTGGCGAGGCGTCTGGGGCGCGGCGCGGTGCTCGGCTATCTCACCGAGGGTGTCTGCCACATGCTGGTGAGCCAGGCGCCCACCTTGCCGGCGGCGGCGCTCTTGCTGACCTGCGCGACTTTTGGCGCGGGGGTGGGCAATGCCTGTGTGAGCACGCTGCTCATGCGGTCCGTCGAGAGAGCCGTGCTGGGCCGCCTCTTCGCGGCCATCTCGGCGCTGAGCAGCACTGTGATGGCGCTGTCGATGCTGGGCGCGGGCTTCGCGGTGGAGGTATGGTCCGCGCGCCTGTTGGGCCTGGTCGCAGGCGCGCTGGTCGCGGGCGCGGGACTGATCGGGGCAGGCTGTCTGCGCTGGGCCACGCGGGGAGCCGTCGCCGGTGAGACACTGGCCGCCGCATGAATCAGGAAAGGAGCGATAGACACATGGAGCCAACGACAGACGCGCTCGATCAGGCGCTGGCCTATCTCAAGGCGCTGGCCGACAGCGCGCGGCTGCGCATCATTGGGCTGCTAGCCAGTGAGGAGCGCAGTGTGAGCGAGCTTGCCGACCTGCTCGCCCTGCGGTCGCCGACCGTCTCACACCATCTCGCGCTGCTGGCCTCGCTGGGGCTGGTGAGCCAGCGCGCCGAGGGCACGACGCACTACTATCGCGTGCGGTGGGAGGCGCTGAGCGAGATACGCGCCCTCCTCAGCGCGCCGGAGCGGCTGGCGGTGCTGGCCGAAACCTCGACACAGGATCACTGGGAGCGCAAGGTGCTAAGCGATTTCTTCGAGGGTGAGCGCCTGAAGGAGATTCCTGCCCAGCGCAAGAAGCGTGACGTGATCCTCCGCTGGCTGGCGGAGCGCTTTTCCCCAGGGCAGACCTACACCGAGCCAGAGGTCAACGCGGTGCTCACGCGCTACCATCCCGACAGCGCGACCCTGCGCCGCGAGCTGGTCGGACTGCGACTGCTGACTCGCGAGCGCGGGATCTACCAGCGGGCGGCAGGCTGATCTGTGCGCCGGCTGCGCTCAGGCTACGCTGCGCGACGCCCCTGAGTCCGCGTGCCAGCAGGCGCGGATAGCATTGGCCGTCGTGCGGTGACCACCGGCTGGCCGGTCCGCTGCTCGATCTCGCGGCGGGCCGCCCGGCTGACCTCGGCGGCCTCGCGGGTGTCGCGCTCGAGGTCGCTGATATCATGGCTGTTGCGCGCCTGGTAGATAGTTTTCGCGGTCTCTTCGGCCAGGCTGGTGAGCAAGAGCTCCAGCGGAGTCATGCTATCACGCAGGTTCTGCCTCGGCGCGATACCCTTGATGGCGCGGTGCTCCTCCATAGGCATAGCGAAGGTGCCTTCGTGCAACAGGCGTGTCAGCTTCGAGAACTCAGGCCCCTCGCTCACCCCACGGCCGCGCCATTCTCCCGTGAGCTGCCCACGCACCGCGATGCTATGCAGGCGCTTCTCGATCCAATCGGCGCTATAGCCCTT
>DASWAC010000279.1:0-1710 GCA_036391335.1 Ktedonobacterales bacterium | reverse complement strand
GGGTATCAGGCCCACCTTGCGAGCATCCTTGATCACCTGCTCATAGTCTGTGTCTGGCAGGGTATCCAGGTTGGCCTGATCACCGGGATGCCATGCGATGTAGGGCACGCTGCGCACCGGCATGTCAGCCACCACCGGAATGATGACCGCGTTCATGTGAAAGACGTTGGCTTGCAGCTTCAGATTGTCGAGGGATGCCGGCGTCGTGTAGCCGCCGTTGGTGATGGTCGCGGAAAGCCGGCGTGTCCAGGTGTAGACGAACCCCTGGAAGGCAGCGCTCCCGCTTGAGTTATCGGTGCCACCGACCTGCGCCTGCAGCATGGGCTCGAAGAAGAGCAAAGGGCGAAGCGCGACCGAGCCCAGCACCATGGTGACGAGCAGCACCACCAGCGCGGCCGCTGCCGCGATGCGGGTGGCCCGCGCACTGGGCGGCCGCTGGCCCGTGGGGGGCAGTGGTGAAGTGCCTGGGAAGATAGGCGCTGGCGCAAGTGGCATCGCTCGGGCTCCTTGATACACAGTCTCAGGCTGGAAACGCCAGCCGGTGATATTTGTCGCTCGTCTCATACCAGGCCTCGGGCGAGAGGCCCAGCTTCTCACGCAGCGCCTCGGGGGCGATTCCCGCCCGCAGCTGGCGCACGGCATACACATCGCGCAAGAGCTGCAGCGTCACGCGCTTGGTGACACCGGCTTTCTCCACGATGGACCGCAAGATGTAGTTCATGTTGCGCTCGGTGCAGTCGAAGACAGGGTCATGCACCTTATAGGCCGCGAGATAGGCGCGATAGGCCTCGGTGAAGTCGGCCGGCAGCTCCATGCGGCGCTCACGCTGCGGGCGCGTGTGATCGCGGAAGTGCACCTCGACTGCGGGATGCTCGGCATCCGAGAGATCCACGTGACCAACTCGCAGGTTGAGCAGCTCTTCCTTTTTGAGACCGGCATCTACCAACAGTGAGATCAGCACATGGTCACGCGGATTCGCCCGCGCCACCTCGACCAGTCGCACGACATCATCCTCAAAGAGCAGCTCGGGCAGTGGCGGCGTCGGGCGTGTCAGCGCGATCTGTTCAGAGAGATCCTCGCTCAGCGACTCGTTGACCGCCAGCCAGTGGAAGAAGTTGCGGAGGAAGGTGACCCGCCGGGCCATCGTCTTGGGCGCGGGCTTCTTCGCGCTGCGGTCGAAGCGCAGCCATTCTAGCCAGTCGGCCAGCTGCTCGCGTGTGACGGCGCCGATGGGTGTCTGCCGGCCAATACGGTCCGAGAGCAGCCGGAGGTCTGAGAGAAAGCACGCGATCGTGTGGTCGGTATGCTCGGTGCGCCGCAGATAGTCGGCATAGGCAGGGCTGACAGCGGCGAGGGTCGTGCTGGCAGTGACCGGCGCGAGCGTGACGGCGAGATCAGGCTGAGTGGCGGGGCCGGGCGGCGACCCAAAGAGACTGGGCTGCGTGGGGTCCTCATGTGAAGGATGTGATGGCTTGCTCATGCGTCGTGCTCCCCGGCCGGCGGCTTCATGCCTGAATGTGTCTCAGCCACCGCCAGTATGCCGCATCCAGCCCCGCGGCGCAAGCCGCGCGGGACCCGGTGGGCCAGGACGGCGACTCGTGCTAGAATGAAGACCGGAGGGCTCTATGGCAGGGGAAGAGATACAGCGGCAGGCGCCGATTGGGGTGTTCGACTCTGGGGTTGGCGGACTTACGGTGCTTGCGGAGCTTG
>DASWAC010000278.1:0-2708 GCA_036391335.1 Ktedonobacterales bacterium | reverse complement strand
TTCGTACCAGGTCGAGATGCCCCGCATGGTCCCACCGCTTCACCGTGAAGAGGTTGCCCCCAAAGCCCACCAGATGCTCGGTCCAATGAAAGATGATATCGCCACTCGCATTAAAGGTAGCCCCATAGCGCTCGATGAGCTGGCGTGGCTGCGCCCAGGCAGTGGGATAGGTCAGCGCCATCGGGAAGTAGGCAGCCGGGTGGCTGAGGCGGAGCACCAGCGTCTGCGGGTCGGGCGCCAGGATGCTCTTCCCGATGAGAGTCTCGGGTGAAGCCGTCGCCCCGTTGGGGCAGGGATGGGCGATGTAATCACTAAACGCGACCGAGCCCGTGATGAGCTCTGGACCTGTGCCCGAGAGGTAATAGCTGACATACGACGCCGTGCAACGGTCGAGGGAGCGGTTGATGGAATAGGCGTAGGTGCTGGCGTCAATGGGCACCCCGTCGGACCAGCGCATGCCCGCACGGAGATGAAAGGTCCAGGTGAGGCCATCGGCGCTCGGCTCCCAGCGCTCAGCGGCCCAGGGGGCGACCTGGTTGTGGTCATTGAGGGTCACCAGGGGTGGGAAGATGAGCTGCGCCACGTTATAGTCGGTGCCAAACTCGATACGGGCTGGGTCGAGGCTGTCCAGGTCGCCATTCTTGGGGCCTGGCATGAAGGGGCGAAACACCTGCTGAGCATCGGGCAGCGGCTGCGGTCCTGTCGCCTGCTGCCAGGGCAGGGCGCATCCAGCGAGGAGCACGACAACACCGGCCACCAGGACAAAGGCTCGTGAGATGCGACCATGGGCGGACATCGGCTGGCCTCCTGAGCGGCGTGAGGGCATGGGCGCGCGGTGCGCTCATCTCCTAATGACGCCAGAGGCCTGCGACAATTTACACACTTTCTCGCGGGCGCCCGCCTCAGGCGTGCGGGTGAGGCTTGACATCGCGTCGTGGGTAATGCATCATGGGCCATACATGACGACTCAGTCATGTTTCGCCAACGCCGCTTGAATTCGCCTATCGCCACCATCACGGCACTGTCTGCCGGGGCCGCTCAAGGGAGAGTCGCACATGGCCGCCGTCCTTCAAGTCACCCTCGCTGGCCTGGTGACGGGCAGCGTCTACGGCCTGCTGGCGCTGGGCATCGTGCTGATCTTCCGCACGACCGGCGTGCTCAACTTCGCCTATGGCGTCATCGGCGCGGTGGGCGCCGGCTTCCTCTATATCCTGCTCACGGGGGCGCACCTCGACTTCTGGGTTGCGCTCCTCTGTGCTCTGGCCTTCGCCGTGCTGTTGGGGGTCGTGCTCGAGCGTCTCTTCGCCCGGCCGGTCCTCCAGTCGCCGGTCTTCACCAAGGCCATCGCGACCCTAGCGCTGGCGCTCGTCTTGCAGACGGTGGCGCAGCAGGTCTGGCCGCAGCTGACCCAGCCGGTCCACTTCTCCACGCCATTCGATGGGCATTTCGCACGTGTCGGCGGGGTCTATATCGCCCTCATTGATGTCGTCATCCTCGCAGTGACGGCGGCGCTCATGCTGGGCCTGAATGTCTTCCTCGCACGCACACGGCTCGGCGTGGCCATGCGCGCCACCGCCGATCAGCAGCACATTGCTCAGCTCATGGGCGTGCCGGTAGGCTCCATGTTCCTGCTGGTGTGGGGCATCAGCGCGGCGGTCGCGACTCTGGCGGCGGTGCTGCTGGCCAGCCAGCATCAGCAGATAGACCTCCAATTCATGGATCCCGTGCTCATCCTCGCATTCGTTGGCGCCGTCCTGGGTGGGCTGGAAAGCCTCCCCGGCGCGCTGGTGGGCGGCATCATCATCGGGATCGCGGATAATCTGCTCTCGCTGGCACTGGCAGGGCACCGGCTGGGCGCGGTGAATCTCGGCGATCCCGGTGTGCGCGAGGCGCTCATCTTCAGCGGATTCATCCTGGTGTTGCTGGTGCGGCCACAGGGATTGCTGGGGCAGGCGGCGCTGCGCCGCGTCTAGTGTTTTTTCCGCGTCGTCATGGCCGGAAGGAGTGAAGTGGATGTCAACCCAAGCGGCGCCAGGCGTGGGAACCGCGAGCGCGATGGCCGGTGAGCCCGCGCGCCGATCTCGCTATGGTGGGCTGCTGGGCGCGGGCGCGCTCATCGTCGCCCTGGCGCTGCTGCCCGCGCTCTACGACTCGCTCTTCGGCTTCAGCGCCGGCTTCCAGCTGCACCGCATCAGCCTCGTCGGCATCTTCGTGATCGCCGCGTTTGGCCAGAACGTGCTCACCGGCTATGCCGCGCAGCCTTCGCTGGGCAATGCGGCCTTCTTTGGCGTCGGCGCCTATCTGCTCACCTGGCTGACGACCGACCTGGGCCAGCCTTATTGGCTGGGACTGCTGGTGGCGCTGGGCGCGCCGGCGCTGCTGGGACTGGTCGTCGGCGGGCCCGCGCTACGGGTCTCGGGCGCCTATCTCGCCATCGCGACGCTCGGCCTCGTCTTCATCGTGGGCGCGCTTCTCGACCTGTGGGACAAGACCGCCAGCCGGCAGGACTACCAGCTCACCAAGCTCCCTGACCTCCTGACAGATGATCATGGCCTCTACTACGTCATCCTGGTGATCACCGTGCTCTGCCTGGTGATCGGGCGCAACCTGCTGCGCTCGCGTGTGGGCCGCGCGTGGACCTCCCTGCGCGATAGCGAATCCGCCGCCGCTGCCTTTGGGGTGAGCCTGACCCACTACAAGCTGCTCGC